>CAJVWY010000022.1 GCA_913009925.1 uncultured bacterium | reverse complement strand
GCGGCAGTGGGAGGGCAGCCGGGCACGGGGGAAACGGGTACATGCCGGGAAATCGGCCGAGGGGCGGGATGGCGCTTTCCGTGCGTCGGCGGGGAATCTGGTGGGAGGGGACGGAGACGGCACGGCCGATATCTTCGTCAAAGACACCCGGACCGGGTTTACCACCCTGGTTTCCAGCGACTCGGACGGCGCTCCGGCCGATAACGCCAGCGACCTGCCCTCCATCTCCGCTGACGGCCGGGTCATCGCCTTCAAGTCCCTGGCATCGAACCTGGTCACCGCCGACGGCAACGGCAGCCCGGATGTGTTCATCAAGGACAGGGAGACGGGCATTACGACGCTTGTTTCCACCGACTCCCAGGGCTCGCCGGGCAACAGGGCCAGCGGTTACCGTGCCCTGGCCATCGCCGCCGGCGGAGATTTCGTGGCCTTCGAGTCGGAGGCCACCAACCTGTCCGGCGCCGACGACAACCGTAAGCGGGATATCTTCGTCAAGGACATCCAGACGGGAGAGACCACCCTGGTTTCCAGCGATGCCGCCGGAACAGCCGGTGACGACGACAGCTTCGCCTCGGTGTCCATATCAGCGGACGGCCGTTACGTCGCTTTCGGCTCCAATGCCACGAACCTGGTCCCCGGCGACACGGCCAGCAAGGAAAACGTCTTCATCAAGGATATCGCCACCGGTGCCGTGACCCTGGTTTCAACGGACACGAACGGGGTACCGGCAAACGGCGGCAGTGAGGTCATAGTCATCGCCGGTGGCGCCGGTTACGCTGCTTTCGTCTCCGCGGCCACCAACCTGGTGGAGGGGGACACCAACGGCAAGGACGATATCTTCCTCAAGGAGCTCTCTTCAGGCAAGATAAAGAGGGTCTCCACCAGCTCGTCTGCGGATGAGACAAGCTTGTTCATTATTGATTGAGCGGTTCCGGCGGGCCGCCGCCAGGAGGCGTTCCAGCCAGGGCAGTTGTTCAACAAGCGGCTGATTGGTTATGATTCCATCAGGTCCATTCGAGTCTCAGGGAGACAGGGATGCATTGCCCCAGGTGCGCCGCGGAAGTAAAAGAGGGAGCAAGGTTCTGCGAAAGCTGCGGCGTCTCGTTGGAGGAGTATGGCGTCATCCGGGATCCGTCCGCGGAAGATAACGGCCGGCCCCCGGCCTCCGGAGGCATGGATGCCTCGGTACGCAGGAGGATGATCATCGCCTTCGTGGTTTTCGATCTCATCCTCGCTGTAGTCCTGATATTCTTCATACTAAAGATGGGATGATTCTCATGGTCAATAAAAGCCCTGCAGGAAAAAGAAGAGGGATGGTGGCGGTGCTGACGCTGTTGCTTATACTGGCGGCAGCCATGTCTGTCAGCGCCTGCGGAGGGGAAAGCCCTTCGGACGTTGTCGGGAAGGTAATCGAAGCCTATAACCAGCAGGATTTCAATGCCATCTATGACGCCTCCTCCCAAACGCTGCAGCAGGCGGCCGGGACCCGCGAGGCGGCTATCGAGATGCTGCAGGTCAGCTTCCCGCCGGGCGCCGAGATCGTCGATTACGAGATCACCGGGGAGAACATCGATGGTGACCGGGCCACCGTCACCTGGACCGGCACCGTCAAGGGTGTCGACCTGCCGGAGCAGAAGGTGGACACGGAGGTCCAGTTGGTCAAGGAGAACGGCGAATGGAAGATCGACCAGCAGAGCTCTCCTGACCAAAGCTCCTAGGGGGGCGAACTCCCAAGGGACGTGGTTGAATCTGTTGCACGGTATGGGCGGCGGAACCTAGCCTTTGTCTCGTTGGTCGAGTGCTTTCTTGAAAAGAATTAACGGAAGAAGGATCCCCGCCAGCAAGGCACACAGCCAGACGACCAGGCTCGCCAGTATCCAGGTACTGATACCGCTGATGCTTAATCCTGCCAGAAACAGATCGGTAACCAGCAGTCCGACAAAAGTGGTAATCAGCGCTATGCCGCCCCTCAGCGCCGGCAGATTCTTTATGGAGATGGATATGAGAAGGGGGCCGGCTATCACCTCCACTACCGTGAATACCAGCGTCACCTGGACCAGCGACAGGGCGTCGATGGAAAAGCCGTCGAGCAACGCGGCTGCTATCAACAGGCCGACCGCATTGGCCAACAGGGTCAGTACGGCGCTGGCGAGCATGCGGATCATGACCTCTCTTCATTCGGTGGCAGCAGCGGAATACCTTGAGAGGAGGGTTCAGGAACGAGGCTTTTCACCGGTTCTCAGGTCGATATAGATCACTTCAGAACCCTTAAACCCGACAAGGTAGCGTGCGTTCGGGAAATACTCCGGTCTCACCAGTGACATGGTTTCCTCGGTAACAGCCCATCCCTTGCGATTACTCAGATAGAGTAAAGACGGGTCGCGATCATCCATCACGATCAGCAGATCCCCGGGATCCGTATTTGCTTTGATGTAGTTGGCGAGTAACAGCTTGCTCGATGTCGGTTTTTCCAGGCTGAGGCAATTGCGGTAGTGCATCCTTGCTCCCACCACCGCTGTACCCGCGACCAATAACAGTAATAGTGCTTGCTTGACAGAGAACCTGTTCCTGAATTTGATATTCAGGCCGGCGACCGCATATTCATATACAGGAAATTCAGATTCAACGTACCTTGTTGTGTCCACGTTTCCAATCCGTATAGTCTGATTAGAAATGACAAGGCCAGGATGGCGAGCAGAAACTTTGCATCGATCAATTTTCTTATCGTTACCATATATGTCCTGTAGTGGATGAGGTTTGAAATCCACTGAAGATTCAACATGCGTCATTAAATGAGAGAACGTTTCCGATCGTACGTTTCTCATCGGAATACAGGATGATTAAGCTTGCGCACATCTTCCTCAGGCGGTTCAGTGTTGAGACCATATCATTTTAATAGTGGCCTTAACATGTTTCTGGCATTAACAAGGCGGGCATCCGAAAATCGTGAGTGTGAGGGAAAGACAGGGAAATCAGACTAAATTGGCGGGAAGGCGTAGGAATCGAACCTACCAATGACGGGGTTACCGCCACTTACCGGTTTTGAAGACCAGCTGGGCCACCAGACCCCTGCCCTCCCGCGGATAGTGGTCACCTACAACTTACAATGAGTCGGCCCGTTTGAGCAACTTTTATATACCCGCTTTTTTTCTCAGGATCCGGTAGTCCTCGATGCGACGGGTCACCCCGGTGCGGTCGAAATACTCCAGCAGGGCCTGGGCGTACTTGCGGCTGACGCCCAGCATGTCGCGGAACTCCGCCAGGGTGATCTGCCCGGCCTGGCGGCAGCGGGCGATGAGCTGCTCGCGGGCTGCGTCCAGCGGGGCGGCGGCGTAGAACAGATCGGGCTTGATCCTGACGGCGTTGCCGTTCTCCACCAGCAGTCCCAGCACCAGTTTAAGTTCTCCTTTATCGGCGCCTGCCGCCGATTCCAGCTCTTTGAGCGTGGGCGGAGATGATCCGCCCTCATCCAGCAGGGCCTTGATCCTGTCCAGCAGCCGTTTCTGGGAGCCGGAGAGTCTGGCCTCGGCGCTGGCCAGCGCATAGCGCCGGCCTTTGGCGGTTATCTTGCCGGTAGCGGCCAGCGCCGTCAGCATCACCTGAAAATCACGGCTGTCTTCAGCCAGTGAGACCGCCTTGCCCAGCCGGTCGAGACTGAGGCTGGGTTCGGCGGGAGAATCCTCCTGCCGCCGGGCAAGAGCCTCCAGCACACTATCGTTGAAATCGGTGACCGCCTGCGGGTGGAAGTAGAGTTCACCCGCCTGATCCGAAAACACCGTAGCCGTCTCCGGGTCTGTCAGGATCTCCCGGAGTTTGCCCGCCGGCAGCTCGCTGGCGGCCATAAGTTCCCCGAAGGACAGCCCTCCGGGACGGGCCTCGGACAGCAGCAGCGAGACCACCTCGTCGGGTTTTCCCCGCTCCAGCGTCTCCAGCCGCTTTATATGCTCCCCGCCCATGCCGTGCTTGTGCGGATGGGGGTCGAGGACCACGCCGCCACCGATGGTGGTCACCGGGGAAAGGGAGCGGATAATGAAGCGGTCGCCCCTGGCGGGGACGATCTTGGTTTTCAGCCGCACCTGGGCGTAACAGCTGTCGCCTGGAGCCAGCTGCTCCCGGTCCGCGAACATCAGCTTGGCGGTGGCATCGGCGGTGCCATGGTGGAAACGCACCTGGGCCCCGTACTTCAGCGTCGGCGCCGTGGGCAGCAGGTTAAGTCTGGCGTCAACCATGTAGGTGGGCGTGAAATCGCCCTTGGCGATCATCTGGCCGCGAACCAGCCGGTCCTTGTCGACGCCGGTGATATTGACGGCCACGCGGGAGCCGGCGCCGGCACACTCCACTTCCCGGTCATGCACCTGTACGGAGCGGGCCCGGGCCTCCAGGTCTTCCGGCAGAACGCGGACGCTGTCTTCGGCGCAGATGGTGCCGGACCAGAGGGTGCCGGTGACCACGGTGCCGATACCCTTGAGACTGAAGACACGGTCCACCGGCAGGCGCGCCGGTCCCCCGGCCTCATGGGCCTTGCTCTCCCCTGCCGCCGTTTCCAGTATCCCCAGCAATCCCGGCAGGCCGGAGCCGGTCTTGGAGCTGATGGCCACCAGGGGTGTATCCGCATATGAGGTCCCGGACAGGAATTCCTCCACGTCCGCCTTTACCAGTTCCACCATCTCCTCATCCACCAGGTCGGTCTTGGTGATGGTGACTACGCCCCGGGGGATGCCCAGCATCTCGATGATGGCCATATGCTCGCGGGTCTGGGGCATGACGCCGTCATCCGCCGCCACTACCAGCAGGAAGATATCGATGCCGGTGGCGCCGGCCACCATGTTGCGTACGAAGCGTTCATGACCGGGCACATCCACTACGCTTAACCTGGTACCCGAGGGTAACTCCAGCTCGGCATAGCCCAGCTCGATGGAGATGCCGCGCTCCTTCTCCTCCTTGAGCCGGTCGGTGTCGGCCCCGGTCAGCGCCTTGATCAGCGCCGTCTTGCCGTGGTCTATATGTCCGGCGGTGCCGAGGACCAGGTGTCGGTCGGGTCCATTCATGGAATACTACTTTTCGGTGTCAAATACCTGTTCAAACGCGGCGGCGACGGCCTCCACCTGCTCCGGCAGCACCGTGCGGGCGTCCAGCAGCAGCCTATCCTTCTGGATGCGGCCGATGACCGGCGGGTCCGTCTGCCTCAGCCGTGCCGCCAGCTCGTCCACCGACATGATGACCGGGCTCACGGCGCAGACCCAGGAATCCAGCTCCAGCAACGGCAGGGCGCCGCCGCCGACCTTGGATGCGGCCTGCTCCAGCTGAACGGCCCCCGCTTCTCCGACGGCTACGCCCGCGCCGGCGACCAGGTCGCCGGCGCGGGCCTTGAGCGTCTGGTCGTTTTCGCTGAGCATGCGCAGGGTGGGGATCTTCCTGAGGGCTTCCTCGGGATCGAGGTACAGGGCCAGAGTCGCCTGCAGCGCCGCCAGGGTCATCTTGTCCACCCGCATGGCGCGGGCCATGGGATGGGCCTTCATTTTGCTGATGAACTCAGCCTTGCCCACCACCACGCCTGCCTGGGGCCCGCCCAGCAGCTTGTCGCCGCTGAAGGTGACCACATCGATTCCCGCCCCAAGGCTGTCAAACACCGAGGGTTCATCCTTAAAGGCCGGGATATCCGCCAGCACGCCGCTGCCCAGGTCGTGGGTAACCACCAGGCCGTGTTCATGCCCCAGCCGGGCCAACTCCTCCGCGGCTACTTCCGCCGTAAAGCCGACCACGGCGTAATTACTGGAATGGACATGCAGCAGCATGGCGGTCCCGGGGCCGATGGCTTCCTGGTAATCAGCTAACTTGGTCTTGTTGGTGGTGCCCACCTCCACCAGCCTGGCTGTGCTGGAGGCCATGATGTCGGGGATGCGGAATGAGCCGCCTATCTCGATCAGTTCGCCCCGGGAGACCACCACCTCTTTCCCCGCCGCGAAGGTAGCCAGCGCCAGCAGCACGGCAGCGGCGTTATTGTTTACCACCAGCGCCTCTTCGGCGCCGGTAAGCTCAACGATGATCTCGGTGATATGGTCATGGCGGGAACCGCGCTGGCCCGCAGCGAGGTCGTATTCCAGGTTGGAGTAGGAGAGGGATACCGCTTCCACCGCCCGCATGGCTTCGGCTGCCAGCACCGAACGGCCCAGGTTGGTGTGGACCACCACGCCGGTGGCGTTGATGAGCGGCCGGAGGCTGGGGCTCTGAATGCGGCCGGCCTCCTCTGCGGCGGCAGCAGCGATGCTGCCGGCGGCGAGGGAGTCCTCATCCACCGGGTCACCCGCCAGAATGGATTCGCGCCGTCGCTCGATAACCGCGCGGGAGGCGTCGGTTACCAGCCGGTGGCCGTACTCAGCCAACGCAGTTGTCAGCTCCGGTGATTCCAGGACCTCCTCCACCGAGGGCAGAGCCCTGAGCATTCCCGTCTGACTGGCGGATATCTTCTTGCCGGCGGCCAAGGTCAGGAGAGCTCCAGCAGCCTTTCGAACTCGGCGGCGTCCTTTTCCAGCAGGTGGACGACCTGGTTGAGCTCGCCCAGCCCTTCCCTGTCCAGGTTGCCTTCCCGGTGGCCCTCCTCGATGTCGCTGAACTTCAGCCGCAACTCGCCGGTGTGCACGATCAGCTTGCGAACTTTATCTCTTACGCCATCTTCGAACTCGGGGTTGCACATATGACCTCCGTGGTCTCCTGTTGGAAAAAACAGCTTCTATGCTTTATGGTTCCTCGCCGGCAAGGATCTGTAACAATGATTCCACGCCGCTGGTCCGGGCCACCATCAGGTCACAGTAGCGCGGCAGCGTTTTGGGCATCTCCGGGGATATCACGCCCACGTTGATCATCACGTTTCCCTTCCGCCGGCGCCGTTGCCGCAGCTCCTTGAAGGCATCGATATCGGTAGTGTCATCCCCGGCGTAGATCGCTCTCCTGGCGGAAAGACGGTCCAGCAGCCTGCCTACGCTCACCCCCTTGTTTATCTCTACCGGCGGGCGTATCTCCACTACCATGCGTCCGTTGCTGACCTTGAGTCCCAGCCTCTCCGCTTCGGGAATAATCTTTTCCCGGATAAAATCCAGGGCTGCGTCCCGGTCGGGTGCGCGGCGGTAGTGGTAGGAGAGGGTGGTGGTCTTATCCTCCAGCCAGACCCCCGCCTCGGTCCTGGCCTCCAGGGAGATCCTGTCCGCCAGCTCTCCCATGGCGGCAAGGTAAGGCTGGACCTCTTCGCTGACCACGATGGAATGGCCCGGTATCATGGTCTCGAGTCCATGGTTGCCTATATAGGCCAGCTCGGCGTTGCCGACGATGCGCCTGGCGGCGTTGGCGGAGCGGCCGCTGACGATGGCAACCACCAGATAGCTGTGGGTCAGCGTGCGTATCAGCCTCAGTACCGGCGGCGGCACGGTCACATCTTCCGGCCGCGGCACGATGGGCGCCAGGGTCCCGTCCAGGTCGAGCAGGATCGCGGCTTTGCCGGGTTCGGCGACCAGTGGTTCCAGTTCCCGCTGGATATCATCCAGCGGGCTGGGGTCCGGCAGTTCCTTTTGCAAGGATTTATGGCTCATCTGATAGAAACTAGAATGAGGAGCATCACGCTTCCTGGTACTCCGCTGATATTGGCGCCTATGGTATCATACGCGCACGGTTGGTGGCAGAGACGGCACCTTTGACAGTATCTACCAGGCATATCAGTCTTGTCCGCGTGGCCATGATCTGGCCGGCGCTGCTTTTACTCTTCATTCTCCTGGCGCTCATCAGCCCATTGTTCACAGGCGGCGGCCTGGCACAACCGGCGGACGCATCCATGACCGTCGGCACCGACGAACTTGTCTACCAGCCCGGAGACGATATCACTTTCAGCATAACCATCGATACCGGCGGGCAGGCGCTGAGCGGCGACCTGGTGCTGGAGGTGTATCCGCCCGCCTCGCCGACGGCGTCCGGCATCTTTGATGGGGAAGCCCTGGAGGACGAGCCGATCGAGGCGGAACTGGACCTGACCGGCGAGCAGGTCATGGATTATACGACGGATACCGCCGCCCTGGGGCTGGAGCCCGGCGGCTACCCGGTGAGGGTGACCCTGGCCGGTGACGGGGGAGAACTGCTGGCGGCAAGCACCTGGCTGGCCATCGTCGCTCCGGACCAGAGGGAGCCGCTGGACCTGGTCATGCTCTTCACTATCAGCGGGCCGCCGGAAAGAAACCCCGGGGGCGAGTTCCTGTCCATGGGCCTGCTGGACCGCTGCCGTAACCAGCCGCGCGCGGCCGACAGCCTGTTGCAGCATCTACAGATCACCACGGATTACCCTGGAATCAAAACCGTTTACGCTATCGAGCCCCTGCTGCTGGATCAGCTACAGGACCTGGGTGACGGTTTCGCGCTGCGGCGGGAAGAGGGAGTCACCGAATATCCGGCGGATTCCATGGAAGCGGCTGATGCCACGGCCTGCCTGAAGAGCCTGGGGGACATGGCGGCAGCCGATAACACCGAGGTGCTGTCCTCACCATATGCCTTCACCCGCCTGCCGTTGCTGGCCAAAGAGGGATGGAGCGATGGCAACAGCCAGTATCGCATCGGCGACGATACGCTCACCGGGGCCCTGTTGCTGACCGCCGAACCGGAGGGGGCCTACGCGCCCGGACTGGAGATTACCACCGATTCACTCAGGTACTTGGCTGCCACCGGCAATGATTATACCGTGCTGGCCGGCAGCAGCCGGGCCGACATCGCCGGTGAGCTGAAACAGGGGGCCGTCTCCCATCGTATCCGTGACGTAAGCGGCGAGAGGATCACCGGTTTCTTCGCCGATGACGGCGCCTCGGCGGCGTTGTTGGGCAGAGAACCCGACCCGGCGGCCTTCATGGCCGTGCTGGCCAACGCCTACGCCACCGGCGAAGGGGGGCCGCTGCTGGTGGCCGCTGCCGCCTCGCCGCCGGCGCTTACCGCTGATTCACGCGACCGGGTTTACCAGGCACTGTCCAAAGGCGGCTGGGTCAACACCCTCACCCTGGCTGAGGCCAGGGACAAGTATCGCCCGGATACGGAGCCGGTCACCTTGCTCAAGTACATCGATCCCACTACCGGCTACCTGGCGCAGACCTACTACCAGCGCCTGTCCCGGGTACACGGCAGGTACGAGGACTACCGGGCGGCGGTGGATTCCCACGAACCGGTGCTGCTCGATCTTTCCAAGCTGCTGTTCACCGCCGAGAGCAATTACCTGGCGGGGGAGGAGGCGCGACCTGAGGACGTCAACCGGGGACTGGAATACCTGGACGCCATCGAACGGATCACCGGTGATGAGTTCGATAGCCTGAAGATTGATGTGGACACACCCTGGTTGCAGCGGGACATGGAGGGGACGGCTACCATTACCATCAGCAACAGCGCCCCCCACGCCTTCAACCTGAACCTTGCCCTGGGGGGAGATGGTGTGGAACTGACGGAGGACTTCCAGACGGAGATCAGGGTCGAGCCGGGCGCCCAAACCATCCAGGTACCGTTCCGTACGGACGGCTGGAACCGGCTTTCGGCTTCCGTCAGCTCCGGTGACACCATCATCGCCGAGGACAGCGCCATGATCCATCCCATATCGGGCCGGGTCTGGATCGTGGTCATCGCAGCCGTGGCGGCGCTGTTTGCCGGCGGCTTGTATTACTTCTTTGTGATAAGACCGGCAGGAGTGAGCAGCAAGCCGCCGAAATCAAAGAGTGTGGCTAAATGATGAAGAAGGTGACCGGCAGCATGACTGAGCGCCGAACGCGCCGTGATGGACCAGGCGGCATCCTTTTGCGCCTCCTCCGTGATGAGGACGGCGGCATCATGGGCAACATCATCTTCCTGGGAATCCTCACCCTGGTCATCGGTATTCTGGTCATCGACGGGATTGCTGTGTTCTCCACCTATCGCCGGGTGGAAGAGGTGACCGACAAGGCGGCCAGACAGGCCAAGTTTGTCTTAGATACCGAGAAAAGCGATGTCAAGGCCGAGAACGCCGCCGCCGACATCTGTGAAGCCGAGGGCATGGTCTTCGAGGAGTTCGAGATCCGTAAGGAGTACGGCCATACCTATAAGATCAGCTGCTCCATGGGCACCGAGACCTATGTTTTTAAATATATTCCCAAACTAAAGGAACTGACCCGCCAGCAGAGCACGGCTTACACCTCGGAAGCGTAGACCCCTGGCTCCAGGGATACTTGCCATCCCGGCTCCGGCAAGCTAGAGTTCACACACCAGCACAGCAAAAGCGTATGGAGGTCCTATGGCTATCAAGACGATACTCTCTGAAGACAAGCTTCCCACCCGGTGGTACAACATCGCCCCGGACATGCCGGAGGGGAGCCTCAGCCCGCCACTCAACCCCGGGACCGGCAAACCCATCGGTCCGGAGGACCTCTCCGCCATCTTCCCCATGTCGCTCATCGGCCAGGAAGTGAGCACGGAGCGGTATATCGATATCCCCGAAGAAGTCCACGAGATCTACAAGCTATGGCGTCCCACGCCGCTTATCCGTGCTCTCCAGCTGGAGAAGGCGCTGGATACGCCGGCGAAGATATATTACAAGTATGAGGGGGTCAGCCCCGCCGGCTCCCACAAGCCCAACACCGCAGTGCCCCAGGCCTACTACAACAAAGAGGCGGGCATCAAGCGCATCGCCACCGAGACCGGCGCCGGCCAGTGGGGCAGCGCCATGGCCCTGGCCACCCAGATGTTCGGTATGGAATGCACCGTCTACATGGTCAAGGTCAGCTACAACCAGAAACCCTACCGCCGAAGCATGATGGAGGTCTGGGGCGCCGAGGTGCTGGCCAGCCCCACCGACCGTACCCAGTCGGGGCAGAAGATACTGGCAGAGGACCCGGAATCGCTGGGCAGTCTGGGCATAGCCATCAGTGAGGCGGTGGAGGATGCCGCCACTCACGACGATGTCAACTACTCCC
>CAJVWY010000021.1 GCA_913009925.1 uncultured bacterium | reverse complement strand
AGATAGCTCGGTGTACGGCGCGTGGTTGCTTTTTTTTTTTTTTAATGATACGGCGACCACCGAGATCTACACTCTTTCCCTACACGACGCTCTTCCGATCTCGCCATCTCCAGCGACCGTCCACCCCGGGAAATCGCCACACTGGAGGAGCGGCTCCGCAGCCGTTTCGAGTCCGGCCTGATCACGGACATCCAGCCACCGGACCTGGAGACCCGCCTCGCCATCCTGGGCATGAAGATAGCCGCGGACGGTATCGCCATCGAGGACCGGGAGGTGCTGACATTCATCGCCAACGGCTTCCCCGCCAACATACGCGAGCTCGAAGGGGCGCTTATCCGCGTCGTCGCCCTGGCCTCTCTCACCGGTTCGGACATTACCCTTCCCTTGACCAAAGAGGCCCTGAAAGACCTGTTGCCCATGAACCTGGATTCCAGGATAAACACAGACCAGATCCAGAACGAGGTGTGCCGTTCCGCTGGTATCTCCATGGCCGACCTTAAGGGTGTCAAGCGAAGCCATAACATAGTCTTCCCCCGCCAGATCGCCATGTACCTCTGCCGCGAGCTTACCGATTCCTCCCTGTCCAGTATCGGCGACAAGTTCGGCGGCAGGGATCATACGACCGTTATTCACGCGATAACCAAGATTTCCAACCTGATCAAGGAAGAGCGGGATGTCTATAACCAGGTGCAGCATATAACCAGCAGACTCAAGAATACCGGACGGCGCGGTGGATAAACCGTTGGTAAACGTGGTATGAAGTGTTGATGCCTGGACGGGATATCCACAGTTATCACGGTTCTGGCGGCAACGGGGGTTTTATTAACAATCCCGGCACATATTGTCCTATTGCTTATCAACGGGTGTATACATGTTTTTTCCAACTGTATTTGCAGGGTTTTTTAATGTTTTCCACAGATTTTGTCCGTCCTTATTATTAATATGATTATGAATATAATAGATATTAATAATCATAATCCACTGGAGGCCGGTGTATGCGTATAACCTGTCCGAAAGACCTGATTCTCGAGAAACTTCAGACTTCACTCAAGACCGTGGCCACCAAAACAACCGTTCCTGTCCTGTCGGGAATCCGCATGGAGACCAAAGGGAAAGACACTGTGGAGCTGGCGAGTACGGATATGGAGCTCTCCCTTCGCCTCTCCCTGAAAGCAGTGGTGGAAAAGGAAGGGGCCGCTGTTCTGCCCGGCCGGCTGGTGACCGACATCGTGCGGAGCATGCCGGTGGGAGATGTGAAGATAGATTTCAATGAGAAGGAACAGATGGCGGAGATAACTTCTTCCAGCGCAGATTTTAAGGTCAACTGTCTTCCGGCCGATGACTTTCCCAGGCTGCCGTCAATGCCGGAGGACGGGGCGTTCGAGGTAGAGGCGGGGCCGATGATCCAGACGGTCAACACGGTGGCGCGGGCCGCCTCCAGGGATGAGACCAGGCCGGTGCTGACCGGTGTGCTGGTGAAGTTCTCCCAGGACAAGATAAAGATGGTGGCTACGGACAGCTACCGGCTGAGTGTCAGGGAGACGGAGGTAAAGAGTACTGTAGCGGAGAAAAAGGAAGTGATAGTCCCGAGGGCCTCGCTGGAAGAGCTGGCGCGTCTTTGCGGCGCCGGTGAAGAGGAAAAAGTGAGCGTGGGTGTGGCCGACGGGCAGATAATTTTCGGGTCGGCGGACATCCTGCTCACATCGAGGCTGATAGAGGGGAAGTTTCCCAACTACCAGCAGCTGCTTCCGGAGGAATTTAAATACGAGGTCGAGATAGATCGGGAAGAATTGTTGGAGGTGGTGAGGCGGGTAGGTCTGATGGCCCAGAAGAACGCCCCCCTGCGCCTCAAGCTGGAAGAGGGAAAACTGGTAGTATCGGCTCTGACGCCCCAGGTGGGTGAAGCACGGGAAAGCCTGCCGGTTCCCTTCAAGGACGAAGAAGTGGAGATCGGCTTCAACCCCGAGTTTCTCAGGGACGGCATCGAGAGCGTGTCTGAGGAGAAAGTGGTCTTGCGGCTGATAAGCCCGCTGAGGCCGGGGCTGTTGAAAGGAAGCAGCGATGCCTTTCTCTACCTGATAATGCCTGTCCGGCTCTCTTCCTGAACCAGGGAGGGCTCCGAGGCGACTGGAATACGGTGCTGCTCAAGAAAATAAAGCTGAAGAACTTCAGGAACTACGAGGATAGCACGGCCGGCCTGTCTCCGGGTACCAACATCATTATCGGCGACAACGGCGCAGGCAAGAGCAATATCCTCGAGGCCGCCCAGTTCAGCTGTTGTGGATGTTCGTTCCGCACCAGCAGAGAAGCGGAGATGATCAGGGAGGGTCAACGCTTCTTCCGCCTGGAGACCGAGATTGAAGACGGGGGGCTATCCCTGACACGTCACATCAGCTATGAGGCCGAAACCGGTATCCGCGTCAACGCCGGGGGAGGGCCGGAATGGCTGGGAGCCGGTTCCTTTTTAAGTTTCTCACCCGACGACCTACAGCTGGTCAAAGGGCCCCCGGCCATACGCCGGCGATTTCTCGATGACGCCGTCTCGCGCTTCCGGCCTGCCCACCACCGCCGCATCCTCGACTACCAGAGGGTGCTTTCCCAGCGGAACAGCTTCCTGCAGCGCGCGCGAGCCGGTCTGACGCGTCTGGCCGACATCCGTCCGTGGGATCGTCAGCTGGCTACGCTGGCGGTCCGCATATCCGGTGCCCGCCGGGAGATGTGCCGGGATATGCAGCCCCACTTCGTCGATGCATATAACGGCGTTACCGGGGATGGAGCCTCACTCCAAGTCACCCTGGTTTCCCGGGTTGGCGGGCCCGATGGGGAAAAAGATCCGGAGGCGGCCCTGGTGGAGAGAATGGAGGAGGAATGGCTGAAGGATATGGAGAGGGCCCGAACCGGGACCGGCAGCCACCGGGACGATATGGATCTGACCCTTGACGGCAGGAGCCTGAGGAGATACGGCTCCCAGGGGGAGCAGCGCACCGCCGTTCTGGCGCTGCTACTGGCCGGCCGCGGGCTGGCGATCGCTTCGGGAGAGAAGCCCCCTGTCCTGCTGCTGGACGATGTCATGAGTGAGCTCGACCGCGAGCGCCGTCGCCGGCTGATGGCGATGCTGAGGCATCCGGAGGGCCAGACGTTGATAACCGCCGCCGACCGTGGCCTGTTCTCGGACGGGGAGCTCGAAGGGGCGGCTATCATGGAGGTTTGCCGGGGAGCGGTGCTGGAGTCATTGGCGGAGTCCAGTGTCTGAGCCGGCCCGCATAGGCCCGGTAATAAGGAAAGAGCAGCGACGGCTGTGGCGGCGGGGGGCGGGCCTGGGCCTGCAGGGCCTGTGGGAAAGTGTGGTGGGGCCGGAGGTCGGCGCCAACGCCCGCGTGCTTTACATGCGTGACGGCGTCATGGCCCTGAGTTGTTCCTCCGGGGGCTGGGCCTGCGAGCTGCGGCTGAACGCCGACGAGCTGGTGGTGCGGATGAATGAAGCGGGACCTCCTGAAAAAATCCGCGAACTGCGCCTGATACATCGTTCGCAGGGAGAGGTAAAATACCGCAAATAGCGGGAATGTTTAGCCATTTTCTCTTGGGGCGGACCGACACTTATGATATAATAATATAAGCAATTTTCACGGGTCCCCACCACCCTGGACCGGAGGTTGGAGATTGAAGGAGTACGGCCCTGCCTAGCGCGCTGTTTTCCCTCTTCAGTCACTGCCACCGAGTGCGGCACCCCCGCTCAAAATTGAGCTACACCAATGACCACCAAAGGTAGCCTGATGCCAAAAACCGAGGAAAAAGCTTCAAGTAAAAGTAGAAAGAAAACCGGGTACAGCGCCGAGGATATCACTGTCCTCGAGGGGCTGGAGGCCGTCCGCAAACGGCCCAGCATGTACATCGGCTCCACCGGCCCCCGGGGCTTGCACCATCTGGTTTACGAGGTTGTCGACAACTCCGTAGACGAAGCGCTGGCGGGCGGGTACTGTACGGAGATAACCGCCACCATCAACCCGGACAACTCGGTGACCGTCACTGACAACGGCCGCGGCATCCCCGTGGGCCGCATGGCCAAGTATAAGAAACCTGCAGCCGAAGTGGTGCTCACCATGCTGCACGCCGGCGGCAAGTTCGGCGGTGAGGGATACAAGGTCTCCGGCGGCCTGCACGGGGTCGGTCTTTCGGTGGTCAACGCTCTCTCCGAGTGGCTTCTGGTAGAGATAAAACGCGACGGCCACGTATGGACCCAAAGCTATGAACGCGGTGTGCCCCAGACCCCCCTGGAGAAGGGGGAGAAGACGGAAGAGACAGGCACCACCATCTCCTTTCTTGCCGACCTGGAGGTGTTCGAGGGAGTGGATTACCAGTTTTCCACCCTGGCCCAGAGACTGCGCGAGATGGCGTTCCTCACCAAAGGCCTGAAGATAAATCTGGTGGATGAGCGGGGTGACGGCGACAGGGCCGAATATTGCTACGAGAACGGGATAAAGGATTTCGTCGCCCACATCAACAGCAACAAGGACCCCATCCACAAGAGCGTCATTTACCTGGAAAAGTCGGGCAAGCGGGGAGAGGTCGATGTGGCCTTGCAGTGGAACTCCTCTTACGTGGAGAGTATCTTCTCCTTCGCCAACAGCATCAACACCCAGGAGGGCGGGACACACATGTCCGGTTTCCGGGCGGCCCTCACGCGGGTGATCAATGATTACGCCCGCACCAAGGGGCTGCTGAAGGAGAAGGAGGTGGCTCTCTCCGGCGATGACGTGCGTGAGGGACTGGCGGCGGTTATCTCCGTCAAACTGCGAAGCCCCCAGTTCGAGGGACAGACCAAGACCAAGCTGGGCAACTCGGAGATGCGCGGCTTCGTGGAGACCGCGGTAGGCCAGCGGCTGGCGGAGTTCCTCGAAGAGAATCCAGGCGAGGCCAAGCAGATAGTCAACAAGGCTATCGCTGCGTCCAGGGCCAGAGCCGCCGCGCGCAAAGCGCGCGATCTCACCCGGCGCAAGAGCGCTCTCGAAAGCAGTTCCCTGCCGGGCAAACTGGCGGACTGCGCTATCAGGGACCCGGAGAAGACCGAGATCTACCTGGTGGAGGGCGACAGCGCCGGCGGCTCGGCCAAGCAGGCTCGTGACCGGGCGTTCCAGGCTATTTTGCCGCTGCGGGGCAAGATCATCAATGTGGAGAAGGCGCGCCTGAACAACATCCTCGCCAACAAGGAGATCCAGGCGATCATCACCGCCCTGGGCACCGGCATCGGTGAGGAGTTCGACCCGGCAAGCTGCCGCTACGGCAAGATCATCATCATGACTGATGCCGACGTGGACGGCGCTCACATCCGCACCCTCATCCTTACCTTTTTCTTCCGCTTCATGACCGAGATGATCGATCGCGGCTACGTGTGTATCGCCCAGCCGCCGCTGTTCAGGGTGAAACTGGGCAAACAGGAGATCTACGTTGACAAGGAGGCCCAGCTGGAAGACCTGTTGCTCAGGGACCGGCTGGACAGCATCGAAGTACGGGACAGCGGCAGTGGCAAGATGACCCTCAGCCGCGCCAAGTACCAGCGCTTTCTGAGGTTTTATAAGGAATACGAGGGCTGGGCGGCCAAACTTCGCTCGCTTTACGGAGATGTCACCGTGGACTATATCCGCGCCCAGAGCCTGCTGGAGAAGAAGATCAGGGACTTCGACGGCCTGCGCGAGTTCCTGGAGACCGGGGAGGCGGCTGACCGTTTCGAGCGGCTCGAGGTGTTGAGCCAGGACAGGAAGGAAGGGCGCATGGTCCTGCGGGTGATCGAGAAGCGCACCCAGGCGGCCCACCAGGTCGAGATCGACACCGGGCTGCTGTCCGGTCGTGAGTTGCGCAGCATGCGGGAGCTGCATGGCAAGATGAAAAAAATGATGGGCACCCCGCCGCTGACCCTGACCCTGGGGAAGAAAGAACAGGTCGCGGAGAACTTCGATGAGGTGCGGCCGGCGACCCTGGCGCTGGCCAAGGAAGGCATCAATCTGCAGCGGTTCAAGGGCCTGGGCGAGATGAACCCGGAGCAGCTGTGGGAGACGACCATGAACCCGGACACGCGCACACTGCTCAGGGTGTCGCTGGAGGACGCCGCCGCCGCCGACGAGATCTTCACCACGCTCATGGGGGACAAGGTGGAACCGCGCCGGGAATTCATAGAATCCAACGCACGCCGGGTAAGGTTCCTGGATATTTGATATGGCAGTCACCAGCTTTGACGGACGCATAGAGCCACGCGAGCTCGAAGAGGAGATGCGCTCCTCCTATCTCGATTACGCCATGAGCGTGATAGTAGGAAGGGCGCTGCCGGACGTGCGGGACGGGCTGAAGCCGGTTCACAGGCGGGTGCTGTATGCCATGCAGCAACTGGGCCTGGCCTATAACAAACCCTACAAGAAGAGCGCCCGCATCGTCGGTGACGTCATCGGTAAGTACCATCCCCATGGTGACGCGGCCGTCTACGATACCATGGTGCGGCTGGTGCAGGACTTCTCCATGCGTTATCCCCTCATCGACGGGCAGGGCAACTTCGGCAGCGTCGACGGCGACAGCCCGGCGGCCTACCGCTATACGGAGGCGCGACTGTCCAAGCTGGCCATGGAGATGCTCAGGGACATCGGCGAGGAGACCGTCGACTTCGTCCCCAATTTCGACGAGACCACCACCGAGCCCTCGGTAATGCCGGCGCGCTTTCCCAACCTGCTGGTGAACGGCTCCAGCGGCATCGCCGTGGGAATGGCCACGAACATACCGCCCCACAACCTGGGAGAGACCATCGACGCCGCCGTGGCCATGATCGACAACCCGGACATCTCCGTGGAAGAACTGATGGAGCGGATGCCGGGACCGGATTTCCCCACAGGCGGCATCATCATCGGCAGCAAGGGGATAAGGGAGGCCTATGCCAGCGGGCGCGGCCTGGTAAAGGTGAGGGCCAAGGCCCACTCCGAGCCCATCAAGGGCAAGCGCAACGCCATCATCATCACCGAACTGCCGTACCAGGTCAACAAGGCGAGCCTGATAGAAAAGATCGCCGATCTGGTCCGCGACCGGAAGATAACGGAGATCTCCGACCTGAGGGATGAGTCGGACCGCAGCGGCATGCGCGTCGTCATCGAGCTCAAACGGGAAGCCATTCCCAAAGTGGTCTTGAACAAGCTCTACAAACACACGTCGATGCAGGGCACCTTCGGCATCATCAACCTGGCCCTGGTCGACGGCGTGCCGCGAACCCTCTCGCTCAGGGAGATGCTGCGATACTATATCGCCCATCAACGGGAGGTCGTGGTCCGCCGCACGCGCTATGAACTGGACAAGGCGCAGGCGCGGGCCCATGTCCTGGAAGGACTCCTGACCGCCCTCCAGAACCTGGACGCGGTGGTCAAGCTGATCAGGGGCGCCCAGGATGGAGATATCGCCCGCAGGGGACTGATGAAGAAGTTCAAGCTGACGGAGATCCAGGCCCAGGCGATTCTCGATCTCAGACTGCAGAAGCTCACCGGGCTGGAGCGCAAGAAGATCAAGGACGAACACCAGGACCTGACGGAGCGCATAGCCTGGCTGAAGAAGATCCTCGCGGATGAGTCGGAGGTCTATAAGCTGATCAGGGAAGAGCTGCTGGAGATCAAGCAAGCCTACAATGACGAGCGCCGTACCCAGATCGCCCCCAGCGAGGACGAACTGGACATCGAGGATCTCATCGCCGAAGAGGACATGGTTATATCGATCACCAAGGCGGGATATCTCAAGCGCCTGCCCCTCAATACCTATCGCCAGCAGCGGCGCGGCGGCGTAGGCGTGATGGGTATGGATACCAAGGAAGAGGACTTCCTTGAACACCTGTTCATCACCACCACCCATCACTACCTGCTGTTCTTCACCAGCGTGGGCAAGGTCTACCGGTTGAAGGTGCACGAGATACCGCTGGGAAGCAGGACATCCAAGGGCCGCGCTGTGGTCAACCTGCTGCCCCTGAGGACGGATGAACACATCAAGGCGGTGATAGCCACGCGGGATTACAGCGACGCCGAATACCTGATCATGGGTACCAGGAACGGTATGGTAAAAAAGACCCGGTTCAAGGAATACGATACGGTACTCAAGACGGACGGCATCATTGCCATCAAGATACGCGAGGGCGACGCGCTGGTAGCGGTGAGGCTCTCTCATGGCGATGACGATATCCTGCTGGTAAGCGAGTCCGGCCAGGCCATCCGCTTCAACGAGAGCGACACCCGCCCCATGGGCCGCTCCACCAGCGGCGTAAAGGGCATGAGCCTGAACAAGGGCGACCGGGTGCTGTCGATGAACGTGGCCCGCGACGACGCCGACCTGTTCGTTATCACGGACGGGGGTTACGGCAAACGGACCCACATCAGCGACTATCCCCGTCACCGGCGCGGCGGCAAGGGCGTGCGTACCATCAAACACACGGAAGCCAAGGGCGCCCTGGTGGCGGCGCGAGTGGTAAGGGACAACCACGAACTGGTGATGATATCCAAGGACGGTACCGTGATACGGGTTCCCGCCAAGGACATCTCCTGCATGGGCCGCTCTACCCAGGGCGTGCGGGTGATGAATCTGCGAAAGGGAGACAGGGTCAGCGCCGTGGCCCGTGTTATCGCCAGCCAGTCCGGTGGCAGCGAAGACGAGATAGAAGCTGAATAGGAGACAACTCCCCCCGGTTTCTCCATCAGGCGCGGGTCGTTTGTGTAGAGGAACATCTTTTATGATAATCTTTTGTCTTTGGAATCGCACTTTGGCGCCGCCTGCTGCGGCAAAACCCCGATGAGGACATGGATAAACTCGACCGTGAACAGATAGAAGAGATCATCCCTCACCGGGACCCTTTCCTGCTGCTGGACGAGGTGACCGAACTGCTCCCCGGAGAGCGGGTGGTGGCAACCAGGAAGGTGCGGTCCGACGAATATTATTTTCAGGGCCACTTTCCCGGCCGGCCGATAATGCCCGGAGTGCTGCAGGTGGAAGCCCTGGCCCAGGCGGGAGCCGTAGCCGCGTTGTCGCTACCGGAGAACAGGGGCAAGCTGGTTCTGTTTGCCGGCATCGACGCCGCGCGTTTCAAGAGGCTGGTGGTACCGGGTGATACACTCACCCTCAAGGTGGAGATGACCCGCATGCGGGGGAAGATCGGGAAGGCGCAAGCAAGTGCCCACGTGGACGGCGAGCTCGCCTGCAGGGCCACGCTGACCTTTGCCATAGCGGAGCGGGAAGAATGAGCCCGGCGCCGGCCCTGCAGGCCGGGGCCGCCGCAGATAACGACCCGGCGCGATCATGATTCCCGCAAGAGCCAGAATAGCCGCAGTGGGCACCTATGTGCCGGACAGGATAGTGACCAACGACGACCTGTCACTTACCCTGGATACATCGGACGAGTGGATCAGCACCCGTAGCGGCATACGCGAGCGGCGCATCGCCGGTAGCGGCGAGGCGTCATCGGACCTGGGCGTCATCGCCGCCCGGCGCGCCCTGGAATCCGCCGGTATCTCTCCCGGGGAGCTGGACATGATCATCGTCGCCAGCCTTTCCCCGGATACACTTTTTCCACCAACCGCCTCATACGTTTCCGCGGCCATAGGCGCCAACGGAACCCCGGCCTACGATCTCTCCGCCGCCTGCACCGGCTTCATCTACGCGCTGGCCTCCGGGGAGGCTTTTATCGCCTCCGGCCGGTATGAGCGGGTACTGGTGATAGGTGCGGATGTGGTATCCAGAATGGTAGACTGGACCGACCGTAGTACGGCGGTCCTGTTCGGCGACGGAGCCGGCGCCGTTCTGCTGGAACCGGCCGGGGGCGAACAGGGAATCATCGGCTTCGATCTGGGCAATGAACCGGCCGGCAGAGACGACCTGAAGCTGCCCGCAGGCGGCTCGCGGCTGCCCGCCAGCGAGGACACGGTGGCTGGCCGGCAGCATTTCCTGAAGATGAACGGCCGCGAGGTTTTCAAGTTTGCCACCAGGATCATCGAGACCTCCGCGCGGCAGCTGTTGTCGGAACAAGGGTTCGGTATCGAGGACGTCGACCTGTTCGTACCTCATCAGGCCAACATGCGGATTATCGATGCCGCCGCGCGTAAATTGGGTATACCTGCAGAGAAGGTTTTTTCCAACCTGGAGCGGTACGGGAACACATCGTGCGCTTCTATCCCCCTCTGCCTCGATGAGGCGGAGGGTGCGGGGAGGCTTAAGCGGGGGGACCTGGTGCTGATGGTGGGCTTCGGAGCGGGGCTTTCGTGGGGCTCCTGCCTGACAAGATGGTGAACCGGAGCGGGCCCAGGAAAGGTATGGATAAACGGGAGAGAGAATGACCAACCGCATTTGTGAGCTTTTAGACATAGATTATCCTGTTCTGCAGGGCGGCATGACCTGGGTGAGCGACGCCGGCCTGGCCGCGGCCGTGTCCGACGGCGGCGGCCTGGGCATCATAGGGGCCGGCGCCATGCCGGCGGAGATGCTCAGGGACGAGATAGCCAGGGCGCGCGGCCTGACCAGCCATCCCTTCGGCGTCAATATGATCATGATCAACCCGGAGTTTGAGAAACAGCTGGCGGTAGTGCTTGAGGAAAAGCCGCCGGTGGTAACCCTGGGGGCGGTTCAGAACACCTCTGTTATCCCGGACCTGAAAGAGGCGGGTATCAAGGTGATTCCGGTGGTGGCGGCAGTGGCGCTCGCGCGCCGCGCCGAGAAAAACGGCGCCGATGCCGTGGTTGCTGAAGGCGAGGAGGCCGGTGGGCATATCGGCGGCACCACCACCATGGTGCTGACGCCCCTGGTATCACGAGCGGTGGATATACCGGTCATCGCCGCGGGCGGCATCGCCGAAGATCGGAAGAGCGTCGTGTAGGGAAAGAGTGTAGATCTCGGTGGTCGCCGTATCCTTAAAAAAAAACACCACCCCCCCCCACCCCCCCCGCCCCCCCCCCGCGTCTGAACGCCGCTAGCACATAGCACATCTCGTCGACGTACGCGC
>CAJVWY010000020.1 GCA_913009925.1 uncultured bacterium | reverse complement strand
AAGACGTGGTAGGGGGAACAGTCGATTGGCGAGTGCTAGTTAGATACACTGTGTTTTTTTTTTTTTTTTTCTTGTTTTTTTAATGATACGGCGACCACCGAGATCTACACTCTTTCCCTACACGACGCTCTTCCGATCTCCATCAGGACGCCGAGTGCCATCTTGTTTGTTAAATATCTACGTGTCACTATTACTCCTTTGTTGTTTGCATGATCACAAAACAGTGCTCTCCAACACACTCTTGCTGTCCCCGTCGATCTAAACGTGTCTCACATTCAACAACCTCCCGTTAGGGCACCCGTGCACCCTGCCGCCGCCATTTCAACCCCTTGGAGACCCGAATCCATTTGCCGTGTCATGACTCAATGGATAAAATAGAAATGGCTGCGAAAAGAGCGCCTTTCCCGGTGCATTTTTCCAAGCCTCGGGCTGAAGAAGTCGCATCTTCTTCAGCCCAATTATTTTTTACAGCCCTTTCCCCGGGCTGCCAGCGGATATCAGTCTGTTGTCCGTTACCTCCAGGTTCGACTATCTACCTTTTTAGGGATGCCTGAATCGCGTTAATTATTATACGAAGTCCTGCCCGGAGACGCCCGGGTCATGAAGTTTCCTGCGGAATTACGGTAGTAGCTCCAGCGCTTCGCCACCGGTCCCTTACCCCTTGCCTTTCTCCTACCGTATTATGCAACAAAGATAGCTTGTAAAAAACCAGATAAACTCTACGCTTAATAATTAATATTGTCAAACAAAAGTTGATAACATATCTTGTATATATTAACCATGTGATAATTTGATGGTCGTTGTTCAGAAACAGGCTGAGGCAGCATCGTCCCTTCCCTCTTTCCCCAATCCCCCCATATGGTGTAGAATCATCAGTACCCCGTTTTTCCGTCCTTTCGACCCTGTGGAGGGCCTTTTTGGTATCTACGAACGACTTTAAGAACGGCATGACCATAGAAGTCGATGGAAAGATATACTCCATCGTCGAGTTCCAGCATGTAAAGCCCGGCAAGGGCGGCGCCTTCGTGCGCACCAGGCTTAAGAACCTTAAAACCGGGAATGTACTGGACAAGACTTTCCGGGCTGGAGAGAAGTTTCGCAAGGTCCATACTTCCAGCAAGAAGATGCTGTTCATGTACGCCACCCCGGATGAAGTAGCGCTCATGGACAACGATACCTACGAGCAGGAGTCGCTGTCCCCTGATCTGGCGGGAGACGCACTCAAGTTCATCCAGGACAACATGGAGGTGGAGTTGACGCTCATCGACGGCGAGCCCACCCGGATCCTGCCGCCCACCTTCGTCGTCCTGGAAGTGACGGAGACCGAGCCCGGCGTCAAGGGAGATACCGCCAGCGGCGGCGGTCTTAAGCCCGCCAAGGTGGAGACCGGCGCCGAGATCAAGGTGCCGCTGTTCATGAACATCGGTGACAAGGTGAAGATAGACACGCGCACCGGCGAATACGTGGAAAGGGCCTGACCGGTAAAATGGTAAAAGCCCGCCGCATACTGATAACCGACACCACGCTAAGGGACGCGCACCAGTCCCTGTGGGCGACACGAATGCGTACCGTGGACATGCTGCCTATCCTCAGGAGGATGGACGCTATCGGCTATTACTCCCTGGAGGCCTGGGGCGGGGCGACTTTCGACAGCTGTCTCAGATTCCTGAAGGAGAACCCCTGGGAGCGGCTGAGGACCATCAAGCACCATTGCCCCAATACGCCGCTGCAGATGCTGCTCCGGGGGCAGAACCTGGTAGGTTACCGGCATTACGGCGACGACATCGTACGGAAGTTCGTCGCCCACGCCGCCGAAAGCGGCATCGACATCTTCCGCGTTTTCGATGCGCTCAACGATACCCGCAACATCGAGGTGGCGGCGGCGGCCATCAAGGAATCGGGCAAGCATTTTCAGGGGGCGGTCTCCTACACGATCAGCCCCGTGCATACGCTGGACCACTACATGGAGGTGGCGCACACGCTGGTTGATATGGGCGCGGACTCCATCTGCATCAAGGATATGGCGGCCCTGTTATCGCCCTTCCACGGTGAACAGCTGGTATCGCGCATGAAACAGGAGATCGACGTGCCCATCGAGCTGCACTGCCACTACATCGGCGGACTGGCCCCCATGACTTATCTCAAGGCCATCGAGGCCGGGGTGGATATCGTCGATACGGCGACGGTGCCGCTGGCCTTCGGCTCATCCCAGCCGGCGACGGAGATGGTGGTAAGCGCTCTCTCCGGCACACCATACGATACGGAGCTGGAGCTGGAGGATCTTTTCGAGATTGCCAAGTATTTCGAGAAAGTGCGCGAGAAGGGCGGCCACAGCCGTGGCGTCACCTCGCTCACCCACATGCAGGTATATTCCCACCAGGTGCCGGGCGGCATGATCTCCAACCTGGAGAGCCAGCTGGCCGAACAGAACGCCGCCGACCGGCTCAGCGAGGTACTGGTTGAGATACCCGTGGTAAGAGCGGAGGTGGGCTATCCGCCCTTGGTGACACCCATGAGCCAGATTGTGGGGACCCAGGCAGTACTCAATGTCCTTTCCGGAAAGCGCTGGCAGGTGGTTCCCGACGAGATGAAATCCTATCTGCGGGGCATGTACGGCAAGGCGCCCGGACCCATCGCTCCGGAGGTGATGGAAAAGGTACTGGGGGACGAGAAGCCCATCACCGTACGTCCCGCCGACCTGGTGGAAGAGACCCTGGAGCAGTATTCAGAGGAGATAAGCGATCTGGCGCGCAACGAGGAGGATGTGCTGACCTACGCTCTTTTCCCGGCTACGGCGCGCATCTATCTGGAAGAGCGCCATCATGGCGCCGAAGAGGATGTTTTCCTGACTGACACCGACGAGCTGGAGAGTGGAACGGCTATGAATGTTGACAAGATCAAGGAGCTTATCGCTGCCATCGAGGAATCTACGGTCTCCGAGGTGACCATCGAGGAAGGGGACACGCGGGTGACTGTACGCAAGGGTGGGGAGATGGCGCAACCGGCTGCGGCCGCGGCGCCACTGCCGCCTCCGGCGAAAGCAAAGCCGGAAGAGGACGCCGGCGACTTTTTTGTGGTGAAGTCGCCCATGGTAGGTACCTTCTTCCGCGCACCGTCCCCCACCAGCGACCCGTTCGTCCGGGAGGGCGACGAGGTGAAGACAGGCCAGACGCTGTGTATCCTGGAGGCGATGAAACTGATGAACGAGGTAACCTCCGAGATTGATGGCATCGTTCGCCGCATCCTGGTGGAAAACGCGACTCCGGTGGAATTTGGCCATCAACTGATGTTCATTGAGCCGTTAGAGCTCGAGATGGAACCGGAGGCTGCCGCCGAGGCGGAAGCGTAGTTACGGTCCATCTTGATCTCCAAGATACTCATAGCCAACCGCGGTGAGGTCGCCCTGAGGGTGATACGCGCCTGCAAGGAGCTGGCGATACCGTGCGTTGCTGTCTATTCCGAAGCCGATTCCGCGTCGCTGCACGCTCATGAGGCGGACGAGGCGGTCTGCATCGGCCCCGGCCCGGTGGTCGATAGCTATCTGAAGATTACCAGCCTCATCGCCGCCGCCGAGATAACCGGCTGCGACGCCATCCATCCCGGCTACGGCTTCCTGGCGGAGAACCCGGAATTCGTAGAGGTCTGCGAGAATAACGACATGGTGTTCATCGGCCCCGGAGCCGACCTGATGCGCCGTATGGGAGATAAATCGCTGGCCAAGCAGCTGATGAGCCGGGCCCGCATTCCAGTGATACCCGGTTCCGACGGCGCCGTAGCTACCCCTGTAGAGGCGAGCCGGTTGGCGGAGAGCTTCGGCTACCCGGTGATGGTGAAGGCTTCCGCCGGCGGAGGTGGGCGCGGCTTGCGCCTGGTCGAGTCTCCGGACGAGATGGAGCGGGCTTTTGAGATGGCCAGCAGTGAGGCGGAGACCGCCTTCGGCGACGGCACCATGTACCTGGAGAAAGCCGTGATCAACCCGCACCATGTGGAGGTACAGGTATTGGTAGACAAGGCCGGCTCGGTACTGACCCTGGGCGAGCGCGACTGTTCCATTCAGCGGCGGCACCAGAAGCTGGTGGAGGAAAGTCCGTCGCCGCTGCTGGACGACGGCACGCGGATGAAGATGGCGGAAGCGGCCATCGCCGCCTGCCGCGCCTGCGGCTACGAGAACGCGGGCACTATCGAGTTCCTGGTGGATGATGAGAGGAACTTCTATTTCATGGAGATGAATACCCGGGTCCAGGTGGAACACCCGGTGTCGGAGATGACCACGGGCGTGGACATCGTCAGAGAGCAGATAAGGATCGCGGCGGGGGAGACGCTGGGACAGACCGGTTCCATCAGGACGCGCGGGCATGCCATCGAGCTGCGCATCAACGCTGAGGATCCGTACCAGGATTTCCAGCCCAACACCGGGGCCATCAGCCGCTACGTGCCGCCGGGAGGGCCGGGCGTACGCGTGGACTCCCACCTGTATGAAGGATATACCATTCCCGTTTTTTACGATTCACTGCTGGCCAAGCTCATCGTATGGGACATCCACCGGCCGGCGGCCATCAGCAGGGCGCAGCGCGCCCTGGATGAGTTCATCATCGAGGGGGTCACCACCAACAAGGATTTCTTCCGCGGCATTCTGAGCGATCCGGAATTCGCCGCCGGGCATTATACGACAGCTTTTCTGGAAGACAAGATGGAGGCTCTGCTGCGGGAAGTGGAATAGGGCTCTGTGTGTTCCCCGGTCTGCTAGAATAGATGGAGCGGAAACGGACATTACCGATAGCGATAACAGGATGGACCGGATGATGACTGAGGCCCCAACAGCATCGCGGCGGCAGGCGAGGCGGGACGCCATGGTGATACTGTACCAGCACGATGTCACCGGACTGGAACCGGATCAACTATACGGCAGTCTGGAGAAAGAACAGGATCACCAGCCGGCACCATTCACCTGGGAAGTGGTAGAAGGCGTGCTGGACCGTGCCGACGAACTGGACGCGGCCATCGACGCCGCCTCCAGGGACTGGCCCGCGCACCGCATGGCCGCCCTGGAGAGGAATATCCTCAGGATCGCCATTTTCGAGATGCTGCAACGTGATGACATCCCGGTGGAGGTCAGTATCGATGAAGCGGTGGCGTTGGCCAAACGGTTCTGTTCCCGCGAGGCGGGTTCGCTGGTCAACGGCATATTGAGCCGTATAGCCGAGGAGGACAGGGCGGATGATAAACGAGAATGAAAGCGGCGGCGAGCCGGCGGCGCCCGGCGGCGGGGCTGCGGGCGTGGATAGTGAGGAAGATGCAGCGACGGAAGGTCAGGCGCCGGAAGAACTGACAACGGCGCTGGAAGCGACGCTCAAAGGGCTCAACAACACCATCGGGAAGATGGAAGAGCTGGTGCGCCGGCTGGAGGCGGGAGATCCGGACTGGGAAGAGAATATCAAGCTGCTGGGCGAGGCCAACGAGATGGCGGTCTCCAGCAGCCGGCAGCTGGACCAGGTAGTACAGGATGTGGTTTATGGAGCGGCCGATGATTCAGAGCCGGAAGAGGACAAGCCCGAAGGATAGGCCGGCAACGTTGAGTTTCCCCGACCATCTTGCCGTACGTCTGGAATCGTATATCGAGGGACTGGAATACGGCGAAGACGAGTATGTAACTCCGCTGAGCCAGGCCATGCGCTATACCCTGCTGGCCGGCGGCAAGCGAGTGCGGCCGGTGTTGCTGATGGCTACCGGCGCCGTGTTCGGCGACGACCCCGAAGATCTGTTGCCCACGGCGGCGGCTCTGGAGATGATCCACACCTACTCGCTTATCCATGACGACCTGCCCGCTTTCGACGATGACGACCTCAGGAGGGGCAAGCCCACCTGCCACGTGAAGTTCGGAGAGAGCGTGGCCATCCTGGCGGGGGATGCCCTGTTCGCCGAAGCCTTCAGGCTCATCTGCCAGAAGCAACAGGCGGCGCCGGCGGCGAAACTGGCCGTGATGGAGGAGGTAGCTGTGTCCACCGGTGTCAAGGGTATGGTGGGCGGGCAGTTCCTGGACGTGTACGGCATACCCGGCGAGGGGCCGGATTCGGTACGGCTGTTGCATTCGCTCAAGACCGGCCGCCTGATCATGGCCTGCGTCAGGTGCGGCGCCATCCTCTCCGGCGCCCCGGAGGAGCAGGCCGCGAAACTGACGGCTTTTGCCGCCGAGCTCGGCTTGCTATTCCAGATTAAAGACGATATTTTGGATGTGGTCGGTGAGACCGCTGAACTGGGAAAACAGGCGGGCACCGACGCCAGGCTGGACCGGCATACCTATGTGAGTGTCTACGGCCTCCAGGAATCCGAGAGGTTGGCCGCTGAATCCCGCGAAAAGGCTCTGGTGGAGCTGGAGCAGGTCGGGGGCGAAACGGCGGATCTGGCAGGAATCACCAATTACATCTACGAACGGCGGCGATAAGCCATGTCCCTTCTCGATCAGATCAACTCTCCCGCAGACCTGAAACGCTTCAATGACCGTGAGCTCCAGGTCCTGGCCGATGAGATCCGCGAATTCATGATAGGCACCGTTTCCAAGGTGGGCGGCCACCTGGCGCCCAGTCTGGGGGTGGTGGAGCTGACCCTGGCGCTCCACAGCGTGCTTGAAAGCCCTGGGGACAAGATCGTCTGGGATGTGGGGCACCAGTGCTATGCCCACAAGATAATCACGGGGAGGGCGGGTGAGTTCCATACCATACGGCAGCACGGCGGTCTTTCCGGGTTCCCCAAGAGGAACGAGTCCGAGCACGACATTATCGGCACCGGCCACAGTTCCACCTCCATCAGCCATGGCCTGGGCCTGCAGGAGGCCATCGGCCTCTCCGGCGAGGACGGTCAGGGCCGCGTCGCCTGTGTCATCGGCGACGGCGCGCTGACCGGAGGCATCGCCTACGAGGCCCTGAACCAGGCGGGGCATCTCAGGACACCGCTGATGGTGGTCCTCAACGACAACGAGATGTCCATCAAGCCGAATGTGGGAGCTATCTCCCAGTACCTTCACAAGCTTCGCCTGGACCCCACCCTGTACAAGCTTCGGGAGGAGCTGGAGGCGGGGCTGGAAAAGATTCCCGGTATCCGTGGGGCTTCACGCTCCATCAAGGAGAGCATGAAAGCCTTCCTGGTGCCGGGCATGCTGTTCGAGGAACTGGGTTTCGCCTACGTGGGAATCATCGACGGCCACGACATCAAGGCTCTGCGCAAGAGTATCAAGGCGGCCATGGAGATCGAACGGCCGGTGCTCATCCATATAAAGACCACCAAGGGGAAGGGGTACAAGCCGGCCGAGGCCCATCCCGATACCTTTCACGGCATCGCTCCCTTCCAGATCGGCACCGGCGAGACCATCAAGGAGGCGGGCCCCATCACCTATACTGAGGCTTTCGGCCAGGGACTGGCGAGGATGGCCGAACAGGACGAGCGGATCGTCGCCATCACCGCCGCCATGTCCAGCGGCACCGGCCTCAACCATTTCGAGAAGAAGTTTCCGGAGAGATTCTACGATGTGGGCATCGCCGAGGAGCACGCTGTGGCCTTTGCCGCCGGGCTGGCCCTGGGTGGCTACAAGCCGGTGGTGGCCATATATTCCACCTTCCTGCAGCGGGCCTTCGACCTGCTGATGCAGGATGTGGCCCTGCACGAGCTGCCCGTGGTATTCGCCATCGACCGGGCCGGGCTGGTGGGGGACGACGGGCCCACCCATCACGGCGCCTTCGACCTTGGATACCTCAGTCTGGTGCCGGGGATGACGGTGATGGCACCGGCTGATGAGGCGGAGTTGCAGCAGATGCTGTACACGGCGCTTGGACAAGACGGACCCTGCGCCATACGCTATCCCAGGGCGCCTGGCAGGGGAGTGGCCATGCTGGATACCTTCACTCCCATGGAGATCGGCAGGGCCCTGGTTGTCGATCGCGGCGAAGGAGCCCTGCTGCTCGGCATCGGCACCGGCGTAGGCATCTGCCGGCGCGCGGCCAGGATGTTGGTGGAGAGGCACGGGCTCAGGCCGACCGTGGTGAACTGCCGTTTCGCCAAGCCGCTGGATGAGAGTTTGATCAAGGAACTGGCGGCGGAACATGAGGTAGTAGTCACCGTGGAGGAGGGCACCATCGCCGGTGGCTTCGGCGCCGCCGTGAGCGAGCTTTTCGCCGACGAACCGCAGGCGGTCAAGCGGTTCGCTATCCCGGACCGTTTCGTCAGCCATGGCAACCGCAGCCAGCTGCTGAAGGATATCGGGCTGACCCCCGAGGCCGTAGCCGACTTCGTGGGGGCCCGGCTCATGGCCAAGAAGATCATCAAGTCGGAGCGGCTGCGGGTTTCCGGCCAGGAGTAGATGAGCTCGGGAGGCAAAAGAAGGGACGCGCTGGACAGTACCGGTTCCGATGGCGGCGCCGGGAAAACCAAAAAAAGGCTGGACCACATCCTCGTTAAGCGGGGTTTTTTTGATACCCGCTCGCAGGCGGCGGCGTCCGTACTCGCCGGGTGGGTGAGAGTCGATGGCAGAGAGGCGGCCAAGGCCGGCTCCCTGTATTACCCGGACGCGGATATTGAACTGAAGGAGGAGCGGCGTTTCGTCTCCCGGGGCGGGCTCAAGCTGCAACGGGCCTTCGAGGTATTTGACCTGGACGTCAGCGGGCGCCTGGCTCTGGACGGCGGCGCCTCCAGCGGCGGTTTCAGCGACTGCCTGCTCAAGCATGGTGCCATTCGGGTTATAGCTGTCGATGTAGGTTACGGGCAGCTGGACTGGGGGCTAAGGCAGGACCGGCGTGTCCAGGTGATGGAACGCACCAATATCCGTTATATCAAACCTGAAGACCTCTCAGGCAGGCCTTCCATCGCCGTCCTGGACCTGTCATTCATCTCCCTTAAGAAAGTAATTCCCGCTGTGATAGAATGTCTCCAGCCCGGCTACGAGATAATCGCGCTGGTCAAACCCCAGTTCGAGGCGGGCCGTGGTAAAGTCGGCAAGGGCGGCGTGGTAAGGGATTTGACGATCCACCGGCAGGTACTGGAGGGTATATGGGGGTTCGCCGAAGAAGCCGGCTGCCGGGTAAGTGGGCTGGTGGATTCCGGGACACGCGGGCCCAAAGGAAACGTGGAGTACCTCCTGTATCTGGTAGACGGCGGCGGTGGTAACGACGTCGCGCTCGACCGGGAAGCCGTCATCGAGGACCTGTTAAGAAAGGTTGAGGGAATCATCAACCCGGCCTAGGGGGAAGTTCTGGCAACGAGAGTCGCAGTCATCACCCACCTTCGTTCCGACGCCGCTCGCACGGCGCTGATCGAGGTAATAGGGTTATGCGCCCGGGAGGGGGTAGAAGCGGTCATCCCCAGGTATGAGATGGAGAAATACGACCTGGAGGACGGTGGGAGCGCCGCTATCGTGGTAGATGACCTGGGGGATGAACAGGTCGACTTCTGCATAGCCATCGGTGGTGACGGCACTATCCTCAGGGCTTTCAGCCGCTTCGAGGAGCTACAGACGCCTGTCCTGGGCATCAACTTCGGCAGGGTCGGCTTTCTGTCCGCCATCGGGCCCAGCAACATAACCACGGAACTTGCGCCTTTTCTACGAGGTGAGTACGAGACCCAGGAGTTGAACCTGCTGATGATGGAGGCGGCAGGATCGCGTGCTCTGGCAATTAACGATGTGGCGGTCCAAAAGTCGGACGGCGGCTCCGTGGTGAGGCTGGGATACCTGGCGGACGGCGTGGAGATGGACACCTTTAACTGCGACGGCCTGGTGGTGGCCACGCCCGCAGGGTCTACCGCCTAGAATCTTTCCTGTGGCGACCCCATGGTATCGCTCAACCTGGAGGCGATGATACTTACCGCAATCGCCCCCCATACACTTCGCACACGTTCACTGGTGCTGGCGCCGAAGGAGAAGCTTATCATCCGCAACCATTCCCCGGGAGCGGTGGCAGCCATCTATCTGGACGGCCGGCACACCGGTAATCTGGGGCCGGGTGGGGATATATCCGTATCCCTCGCCGCGGAGAAGGCCTGGTTGATCCAGCCGCCGGGGGCGAATTTCTTCCGTACCATGCGCAGCAAGTTCATCCGGGTCTGACTTCGGGGGATCATCAGGGAAAGTGCTGGCGGAACTGAAAATTGAGAATCTGGCTGTCATTCCCGGAGCGAAAATCACATTTGCTTCTGGCTTAAACGTTATCAGCGGTGAAACCGGAGCCGGCAAGACCATCCTGGCCCAGGCGATCGCCCTGCTGCTGGGCATGAGAGCCGACAGCGGCCTTATCCGACCGGGCGCCGGAGAAGCCTCGGTGGAGGCTGTCTTCTCCGTGCCGCCGGGATGTTTCGCCGATCTGGCGGATGAGTTGGATTTGCCTGCCGGCGAGGAACTGGCGGTAAGGCGGCGCCTGGCCAGCGACGGCCGTAGCCGTGCTTACGTAGGCGGGCGGACCACCAGCCTGTCGGTGCTGGGACAGCTCACGGGCAGGCTGATGGTCTTCTCGGCGCAGCACGAGCAGCAGCGTCTGATGATGGCATCGCGGCAACTGGAACTGCTGGATGCCTATGGCGGGCCGGAGCTGCTGGAACGGCGCGATGAGTTCCAGATGCTATTTGACCGGCGGCGCGAGCTGGTGGCGGCGCTGGATGATGCGAAACGAGAAGCCGGCGGCCGGGAACGGGAGATGGAACTGTTGGCGTTCCAGGCGGAGGAGATCGAGGCGGCGGGCCTCTCCCCGGATGAGGACGTGGCCCTGGAAGCGCAGCGCCGCCGCCTGCGGGGGGCGAAACAGCTGAAGGAGACAGCGGCTTCGATCCCGGACATCCTGGATGGCGGCGATGACTGCGGCGGTGTCATGCAGCCCCTGTCGGATCTGGGGAAGCGGATGGGGGAGCTGGCGGAAGCGGATGGAGAGTTCGATGCCATGCGTGAGCGGCTGCTATCGGCCTGTTTCGAGCTGGAGGATCTGGGCAGGACGGCACGGGATTATGCTGAGACAGTCGATGACGATCCCGGACGACTGGCCGAGGTGGAGGAACGTCTGGACCTCATCTCGGACCTGGGGAGATCGGAGAGCGTCGGGTG
>CAJVWY010000019.1 GCA_913009925.1 uncultured bacterium | reverse complement strand
CAGGAAAGCCCCAGGGCCGCCATGTCGGTGAAGTTGTGTACGGCGTCACTGAGCAGTCCCAGGCTGCCGGCGATATAGCCGGCAACGATCTCCACGACCACGATGACCAGGTTGAGGGCGATGCCCACTATAAGGGCGTAAGCAGTGCCATCAGAAAAACTTTCCGCGCTGACGCCGTGGTTGTGATCGTGATCGCTCATGCAGACGCCCCAGTCACCGCTATCGGTCCGGGCCTCCAGGTTTCCTTACGGAGCCGATGGTACCGCCCGGCATGTGTCCCAGATGGTCCAGGCTCTGGGTGTAGAGTTTGAGCACATGGTCGTCATCCAGGGAGTAGTATGCCATGCGGCCCTCCTTGCGGAACTTCACCAGCTGCGTCATGCGCAGTACCCGCAACTGGTGGGAAACCGCCGAAGGGGTCATCTCCAGGGCGGCGGCGATATCACAGACGCAGAGCTCTGTCTCGGCCAGCAAGGAGATGATACGCAGGCGCGTGGGATCGGCCATTACCTGGAACAGGCCGGCCAGGTCGCGGGCGTCACCGCTGCTGAGCAGTCTTTCCCGCACCCTCGCCACCTCCCCGGGTCGGTATAGGTGATAGTAAACAGTCGGATATCCATGAATAGCTGAACGAACGTTCATATATTAATCCATCCATGGCTGGCAAATCAAATAAAAAAGCCCCGGAACTCCAGGGCTTCAAAGGTCATGGTTGCGGCCGCGGGCGTATCAATACGTGGTGATGGTAACCGTTCTCACTCCCCAGGCGTTGGCTTCGCCACAGGGCAGCCATACATCTATCTTGTTGCCATGAACCGCGCCGCCCGTGTCCGCCGCTATGGCATTGCCGTAGCCGGAGACATGGACGCGGCTGCCCAGGGGGATGACTCCCGGGTCTACGGCGATGATGCCGCGGCCCACAGGCATGCCGGTTGCCGTCGTTCCCGCAAGGCAGTAGGCAGTGGCGGTCACCGTCAGGCTGGATCCTCCCGCCGCCGGTGCGCCGTAGTCCCCGCCTCCCCCTACCGGAGAGGGAGTCTGGCTCTGGATAGAGCTCATGGTCGCCTCGATACTGGCGGCCTGGGCCTGGAGCTGAGCGATCTGGCTGTCCGTCAGGTCGCGCTCGCTCCGGATGGAGGCGAGCACCGCCTGCTGTTCTTCCTGGGCGGCAAGCAGCGCCTGGTGGGAGTCGTTCAATTCCGCCAGCAGGCCGGCCAGTTCGTCCTGCTTGCCTTGGAGGTCGGAAAGCTCATCTTCCACAGCCTGCTTGGAAGCCCTGATCGACTCGATAAGCTCCCGGTCCTCGTCGGCGATGGCGTTCACCATGTCCACCCGGGTTAGAAAATCAGAGAAATCATTCGAGCCCATCATGACCTCGATGAAGCCCGAATCGTCGCTTTTATAGGTGCTGAGCAGCCTCTTTTCCAGGACCTTCTGCCGATCATCCAGCTGTGCCTGAACCTCCGCCATGCGCTGTTGCTCGGCGATGATGGAAGCCTGCACTTCGTCCCGGCGCTGTGCGGCGGCGGCGATCTCGGAGTTGGTGTTGGAGACGGCGCTGTTGGCGGAGACCACGTCCGCAAGAGCCTGGTTGTAGCTGTTTTCCAGCTCCTGTGACTGGGTCTCGAGAACTCCCAGCTCACCGGAAGAAGTGGCTGAGGCGGAAGTAATGATGAGGAGGGTAAGGAACAGTGCCGACAGGATTATTCTTTTAGGATTATCTTTCTGTCTGCGAAGAACAGTTAAGATAACTTTCCTCCAATGCTAGCTGACAAAACGCTGGTTTAGGGATATTCCCCACAACAGCTCAAAAAAACCCCGCAAAAAAGGGCCGCGCTGTCCAGAAAAAGGCGCAAAACGCACTATTTAACCCACTTTTCATAACTCTCGGGTTCTGGACCCGGGCCGAAGTGGGACTATAGCACCTACCGAATACGGTTGCAAGCTGTTCCATGCCGGAAAATACCGGAAATTGCGAGGAAATTATCCTGCATTTGCCCGCTTTCGTTCCATATACATATGGATAGAGAAATCGTGTTTTTCACTTGAATAAAGGGGTTGCGAGCCATCTACCGGAAAACATATTGTGATAAGAGGTTCGGGGTGGTTCGCATATTCTGATAGTTGCCATAAAAGGGACTGGTAACCTATGGAGCGGGCGGCTAAAGCGCCTGTTTGTGCACCAGTCATTGGTCAGATGGATAGTGATGCTACTCTTCCATGTTCAAGATAGACTATCCGGTCAGCCGCCTCACCCACACTCGCATCATGAGTCACGACCACCAGGGTCATTCCCTGAGTGTGAAGCTCATCAAACAGTTCCATCACAGTACCCTCGTTCTTATCGTCCAGGTTTCCGGTTGGCTCGTCGGCCAGTAGCAGGGTGGGCTCGTTGATCAGCGCCCGGGCGATGCAGACCCGCTGCTGCTCACCGCCGGACAGATGGGCGGGAAGATGATCCAGGCGATGGCCCAGACCCACTCGATCCAGCGCCCGCCTTGCCTCTTTCTCGTCGGCCATGCTGTGGAAATACTGTGACAGCATCACGTTCTCCGTGGCATTCAGGTAGGGCACCATGTAGAACTGCTGAAAGATGAGGCCCACCATCTCGCGGCGGTAACGGGCCAGTTCGCCCGTGGACATGCCTGCAAGCTCGATTCCATCGATGCGGACGGAGCCATCGCTGGGGGAGTCCAGGCCACAGACGATGTTGAGCAGGGTGGATTTTCCCGAACCCGAAGGGCCCATGATCGAAAGCCACTCGCCTTCGCGCACGGAAAGGTCCACGCAGTCAAGAGCTTTGATCTGTCCGTATGTCTTGCTCAGGCGGCTGACCTTCATTATTTCTTTCATCTGGTCACCTCGTTAAAATGCTGGTCTGAAGTATGCTGAAAAAATCGGGTTCTTTGTTGCAGCGCTTGTTAATTTTCTTATTCGCCCCTTAATATTACTGCCGGTTCAATGGACAGGGCCCGGCGGACCGGCATCAGTGATGCTGCAATGGCAAGCAGCCCGGCGCTCACGATCACAATCGGTATCACACGCAGATGGAAGGATACGGTAGTATCGAAAACTGAAAGGCCCACAACCTGTGCGAGCATGAGGCCCAAGAGGTATCCGGCGGGCCCGGCCAGGGCGCTGAGCAGCAGCGCTTCCCCAAGGATTATCGCGGCGATCCCGCGGCCCTCGGCTCCCAGGGCCTTCATCAGGCCTATCTCACACCGTCGTTCGATGACTGCGTTGGCCAGCGAGGCGCTCACGGTCACAGCGGAAATAAAGATTATCAGGGTTGTAACCAGCCCCATGAGCATATTGATCTTGCCCAGCAGGTTCTGACCGGCTTCGGTCACCTGTTTCACGGTTCTGGCGCGGACTCCGGGCAATTGTTCCTCCAGGGAGGCGGCGATCTCATCAACGCTGAAGTCGCCGCCTGTCGGCACGCTTACCTGGACCGCGCTCACCTTTTCGGGAAGTCCTGTTATCGACTGGGCCAGGTCCAGGTCCATGAGAACCTGGTTGTCTTCCGATCCGCCGGTGGAAAGCACGCCAACGACGGCGAGTGTTTCCAGCCTGCCTTCCTGCCGTATGGTGATTCGCCCGCCTTCATTCACATTCAGTTTCATCGCCAGCTCTTCGCCCAGGACGACGCCCTTTCCGCCCCTTGCGGGAGCTTCTCCCCTGATGCTCCACCAAGGGTTGATCTTCAGGGCCTTGTCAAAGACGGTTCCGGAAACGGCAACCCGTTGCCCGTTGACTTCGGCCAGACTGTAAAGGAAGGGTACATAGCCTTCAAGCGGAATGTCTCCGGGGGTGTCCAGCGACGAGAGCTGCGTTTGGGGAATAAAAACCCGGTTCCCAGTAGTGAGTTCGGCGGAAGAAGTGTCAATTTCATCCCTGGGAAGCAGCAGGATGTTGCTGCCGAAAGCTTTCAGTTCCTGTTCGCTCTTGTTGCCGATATCCAGAGATAGATTCAGAAGTGCTGCTTCCAGGGACAGGCCCATGACCAGGGTAAGGACGATCAGGACCGCCCTCCCAGGGCGTTGGCGCAGTGATTTTAGTATCAGTCGTGGAAACATGTCTCTATTCCTTGAGCGCCTGGATCGGTTCGAGGCGGCTGGCGCGGCGGACCGGCAGTGCGCTGCCCAGCAGGGCAATGGCCAGCGAAGTCAGGATGGCGAATGGCAGCACCGGCAGGCTGAACGACACAGGCGAATCAAAAACCTGGCGGCCGATGAGAGCAGCGAGTACGATGCCGAGCCCGTATCCGGCCACGCCGCCGATAAGGCCGGTAAAGGCCGCCTCCAGTAGAAACTGGCCGGTGATATGGAAATTCTCCGCGCCCAGGGCCTTCATCAGGCCGATCTCACCGCGCCGTTCCTTCACCGTGGCGCTCATGGTGGCGGTCACACCCATGGCCGAGGTTACCGCCGCCACACCGGCAATGAGCGCAAACAGCAGTTTCAGTTTCCCCAGGAATGCCCCTTCGGCATCGGCGACCTGTCGCACGGGTTTGGCCAGACCGTCGGGGAAGGCTTCCTCGATCTGATAGGTGATAGCTTCTATATATGGAGAGCAGTACCATTTCTCATACTCCTTGGGCGGCAAACCTTCCTTGGGGTCTTCCAGCAGCCGGGCCCGGCGGGCCAGGTCATCGGGCGGTTTAGTGAGGGCACTTATCTGCACTTTTTCGACCCGGCCTGCCAGGCCCAGCAGCTCCTGGGCCTCGGAAAGGTCCATAAAGACCTGGCTTTCTTCGCCGCCGCCGGTGGATACTATGCCGGCCACCCGGAATTCCCTCCCCGACTGGCCCGTATTGAGATTTATCTGATCACCGGGCTCCAGAGCCAGGCGGTCAGCCAGCTCATGGCCGATGAGGAGCTGTCCCCTGCCGCTGGGCCATTCTCCTTCGACGCGCCACCATGGAGAAGTCTGCCGGATACCGGTCCTGAACGGGCCTTTCTCCGTGGAGACTTCGTGATCGAACCAGGTACCAACCAGAACAATCTGTGTACCCTCAATGCGGGCACGACCGAAAAGATAGGGAACGAATCCGGTAATGTTGTTTTTCCAGAAGATCGTCTTCAATTTGCCAAGATCTTCCTCTCTGAGGAAGCTTCTGTCGCCGATCTCTCCCGCAGGCATGCCGGCGATCTCCACCGGTACCGTCTCGGATCGGGGGATGAGGAGGATGTTGGCGCCAAACGAGCGCATCTCCTTACCGATCTTTCCCTCGATGTCTAAAGAAACTGTCAGCAGGCTGGAGATAAGGGCGGTTCCCACCAGCAGAGACAAAACGGCCAGCGCTATCCGGCGGCGGCGCCGTACCAGGGAATCTTTTACCAGGTGAAGAAGCAAGAGGCTCCTGGTTTCCGTTTAAACATGGCCGCGCATCTTGGCCATAACTTCCGGATCCATCAGATCGCCGCTCTCGATGATGACATTATCCCCGTCGAGTTCGACTTCCAGAGGTATGGGATTGCAGCCGCCGCCGTCCGGCAAGGTGGCTACGTCGATGGGGGCGTTGCAATTCTTGCAGATTAGCGTATTATCTCCATCCTGGACGAAGCCCTTGGCGGGGCATATTTCGCAGGAGTCGAAGGCGGCCATGTACTTACCTTCATATTTCACGACAATAAACCGGACGGCTCCCTGGTAGTTAGTGTAGGTATACTTATGTATTTTTCCGTCTTCAAGGTCGGAAACGGGAACTACCGCCTGGCCGCCCTGTCCTTCGACTGGTGCCGGGACAGGGTCATGGCGGCTGGCGGCGATCGCTGCCTGGGTGCCGCCCAGGGCGAGCACGATCAATAGGCCCAGCCCCGCCACGGACATGCCCCAGGTGTGAGCGCTACCCGCCTCTGCCACTACCTTGCGCCTGTCGGCCAGGGACTCGACGCCATCGAGTCCCGGCTTTATCTTCCGCGTCTCCCGGAAGATAAAGAGAGCGGGGATGCCGATCAGCGCTATCAACACAAAAGTCGAGGTGCTGTCCTTGGCGATCCAGCCGATGATATTCATCCAGGTATCGCTCGCCGGCAGAATCTCCGCCTCGGTCCATTCGTGTATACCGCCTGCCAGCAGTTTTAACGCCAGGATCAGCAGCACAACGCCGGTGACGGAGAAGAAGGTCCTCAAGTTGATGCGGAGACTACCCTTGAAAAGCAGGAAGCCGAAGCCGGCCGCCAGGGCGATGCCCAGGCTGCCGCCGATAAAATTGTATGCGGGACCGGCAGTTACGTCTCCGCCGAGGGCCAGCATGAACATGACCGCCTCGATCCCTTCCCTGAGGATCATGAAGAAGACAAACACGAACAGGCCGGCCGCGGTCCCAAGCACGCCTCTGCTGGTCTCAGAGAAGATGCCACCCAGCTTTTGCTCGATGTCAGTCCTGGAATGCTTGCCCTGCCGCCACATCCAGATGACCATGGTGCCCACCATCAGGCCTGCGGCGAAAAACATCACTCCTTCCCGGAACTCGTTCTCCGGATCGATGCCGAATACCTGGAAGGCGATCGCCACCGCCACACTGCCCGCGATAGCGGCGGCAACGGCCGCCCACACGGGGCGCTTGAGCTCAGGCCGGTGAACTCGGGCCAGGTAGGCCATCACGATGCCGATCACCAGGGAGGCCTCAATGCCCTCCCTCAAGGTTATAACCAGGGCTTCGAAAAGATTGTTTAAAGATTCCATTTACCTCTCCCGGTTATACTCCGAGTCGTCACTCTGTTCTCGTACTCCTTTATCGTCATAAAGAATTGCACTTTCTTGTAAGTTAGATGTATCTAAATATATACTAAGACTAATACATTGGAAAGAGTTATATTAATCTAACTTTATTTATTTGTCAATACAAAAAACACGTATGCCGTCATCAGCAATGAGTATGCCCGCTCCGAGCCGGAGAACAGTGATGGGATCCTCGGCGTGCTGCATGCCAACGATAGTGGCTGACATCTATGACACCGTCACCCTGGAGATGAAAGAGCAGCGGACCGGTGAGGCAAATACCGAGAATGCTCCCGAGCTTGAGGATTGCTGGGATTCGGCCGTCCCGAAACGCCTATATTCCTTCAGCGGCAAGATTGTCCTTATCGCATGCCTGAATGAAGGGGAGGACCGGGCTTCTACACCTTCTCTTTTTCCTCTGCGTCTTCTGCCGATTCCGGAGTCGTGATCGCCGCGAAGATCAGATGGTCATCCTGGCAATCCACCTCGATGGTCTGCCCCTCGCTGAACTCGCTCTCCAGCAGTTTCAGCGCCAGCAAGTCCTGTATCTCCTTCTGGATCAGCCGTTTGAGCGGCCGGGCGCCGTAGGCCGGGTCGAAGCCCTCGCGGGCCAGGTAGTCCTTGGTTTCTTACGGTTGGATGTAAACACTATTTTCAATTGGCCGATTACTTAACTTACAAACAGACGCTATAATATGTTACAATCAGCCGATATGAAAGCAGAATCATTATTTCCACGTCGCATTATATCCAGAGTAATATCAGTTCTGACCGACACTCCGGTCGTGCTGATCCATGGTCCTCGTCAGAGCGGTAAAACCACATTAGCAAGAATGATCGGTGAGGAAAGGGATTACAGTTACTTCACCTTCGACGATGCCTCTGTTTTATCCGCAGCCAGCGAGGATCCACTGGGTTTTATTCATCGATTGCCCGAAAGGTCGATCCTGGATGAGGTTCAGAAGACGCCGGAACTTTTATCCGCTATTAAATTGTCTGTTGACCGTGACAGATTGCCGGGAAGATTCCTGCTTACCGGTTCGGCGAATGTCCTGTTGGTCCCCAAGCTATCAGACTCCCTGGCCGGGCGGATGGAGATCATCCCGCTTTTTCCTCTGGCACAATGTGAGATAGAAGGTTCCAAACCCTTTTTTTTGAAGAATCTTTTTTCCGGCGGTGATATCGCAAATGGTCGTTACGAGTATCTGGGGGAAGAACTGATTGAGCGCATTCTGAAAGGCGGTTACCCTGAGCCCCTGATGCGGACCTCCTGGTCACGGCGCAGTGACTGGTATCGCAATTACGTTGATACCCTGATACAGAGAGACATTCGTGATCTCGCCCGGCTTCGCTCTCTTGATGCGATTCCCGCTTTGCTTGAGGTGGCAGCATCACAGAGCGCCGGCTTGATCAATTTCAGTGAACTGGCCAGTCCTTTCCATCTCAGCAGGCCTACGATTCGCCACTATATTAATCTGCTGGAGAACATCTTCCTAGTAGATCTGTTAAAACCGTGGCACAGCAATAGATTGAAGCGATTGATAAAAACAGCAAAAATTCATTTGGGTGATACCGGGCTTGCGGGTGCACTCCTGCATGTGGGCCCGGAAGGCTTAATGACAGATAGAAAGATCCTGGGCAGGTTGTTGGAAACATTTGTCTTCAATGAACTAAGAAAGCAGGCAAGCTGGACAGATGGTGATATTACTTTTTTCCATTACCGCGACAAGGACCAGTACGAGGTCGATATTGTGATGCAGCAGGGCATGCGATTTACGGCAGTAGAGATCAAGGCTGCCGAGACTGTCAAGGAAAAAGACTTTCGGGGTATCAGGAGGCTGCAACGCGTCCTGGGGAAACAATTCGCCGGCGGCGTAGTGCTTTATACCGGTGAGAATGCCTTACCCTTTGGCGAACGGTTGTCAGCTGTTCCAATTAGTGCGCTTTGGAAGGGGTAAAGAACCAACACCGATCTGATGTATCTACATCTTCTCCTCTGCCTCTATACCTTGGGCTGACTCCGGGGTTGAAACGGCTGCGAAGGTCAGCTCATCATCCCTGCAGTCCACCTCGATGGTCTGCCCCTCGCTGAACTCGCCCTCCAGCAGCTTCAGTGCCAGCACGTCCTGTATCTCCTTCTGGATCAGCCGCTTGAGCGGCCGGGCGCCGTAGGCCGGATCGAAGCCCTCACGGGCCAGGTAGTCCTTGGCGGCGTCGGTGAGCGTGATGCCGATGTTCCTGTCGGACAGGCGCCCGGCAAGTTCGCGCACCTGGATATCGACTATCTGCCGGAGCTGCTGCTGATCCAAGCGGTGGAAGATGATGATGTCATCCACACGGTTTAAGAACTCGGGCTTGAAGTGAGCCTTCATGGCCTCGGTGACCCGCCGGCGCATCTCCGTCTCGTCACCCTCGCCCATCTCGGTTATGTACTGGCTGCCGATATTGGAGGTCATGATGATGACCGCGTTCTTGAAGTCCACGGTGCGGCCGTGGCCGTCGGTGAGGCGCCCCTCGTCCATTATCTGCAGTAATATATTAAACACTTCCGGATGGGCCTTCTCTATCTCGTCCAGCAGCAGAACACAATAGGGGCGCCGCCGCACGGCTTCGGTCAGGTAGCCGCCCTCGTCGTAGCCCACGTAGCCCGGCGGGGCGCCGATGAGCCGTGACACCGTATGCTTCTCCTGGAACTCGGACATGTCGATGCGGATCATTGCCTTCTCGTCGTCGAACATGAACTCGGCCAGCGCCTTGGCCAGCTCGGTCTTGCCCACGCCGGTGGGTCCCAGGAAGATGAACGAGCCATAGGGACGGTCCGGCGAACTGAGGCCCGCCCGTGCCCGCCGCATGGCGTTGGCGACGGCGGCGATAGCCTCGTCCTGGCCGATGACCCGCTCGTGCAGGCGCTCCTCCATGTGGATGAGCTTCTCCACCTCGCCTTCCATCAGTTTGGAGACGGGGATGCCGGTCCAGTTGCTGACCACCTCGGCTACGTCCTCCTCGTCCACCTCCTCCTTGAGCATCTTCACATCCTTCTGCAGCTCCGCCAGGCGGGCGTTCTCCTTCTCCAGTTCGGCGGTCAGTTCGCCCGTCTTGCCGTAGCGCAGCTCGGCCGCCTTGGTAAGGTCGCCCTCGCGCTCGGCCCGGTCGGCCTCGGTCTTCACCTGTTCCAGCTTCTCCTTCAGTTCCCGGATCTTCTGGATCGACTCCTTCTCGTTGGTCCAGTGGGCCTTCATCTGGTTGCTCTGCTCCTTGAGCTGCGCCAGCTCCTCCTTGATGGCCGCCCGGCGGTCCTTGGAAACCTTGTCCTTCTCCTTCTTCAGCGCCCGGCTCTCTATCTCCAGCTTCTTGATACGGCGCTCCACTACATCTATCTCCGTGGGCAGGCTGTCGATCTCGATGCGCAGGCGCGAACTGGCCTCGTCGATGAGGTCGATGGCCTTGTCCGGCAGGAAGCGGTCGGTGATGTAACGGTCCGAGAGGATGGCGGCCGCCACCAGGGCCGCATCCTGTATGCGCACGCCGTGGTGTATCTCGTAGCGTTCCTTGAGGCCGCGCAGGATGGCTATCGTGTCCTCGACGCTGGGTTCGCCCACGAACACCGGCTGGAAACGGCGCTCCAGGGCAGGGTCCTTTTCCACGTACTTGCGGTATTCGTCCAGAGTGGTGGCGCCCACGGCCCTCAGTTCGCCGCGGGCCAGCATGGGCTTGAGCATATTGGAGGCGTCCATGGACCCCTCGGCGGCGCCGGCGCCCACCAGGGTATGCATCTCGTCGATGAACAGGATGATCTGACCCCCGGATTCCTTTATCTCCTTGAGCACGGCTTTGAGGCGGTCCTCGAACTCGCCGCGGTACTTGGCGCCGGCGATCAGGGCCCCCACATCCAGGGCAATCACCCGCTTGTTCTTCAGGCCCTCCGGTACGTCGCCGTCGACGATGCGTTGGGCCAGTCCCTCCACCAGGGCGGTCTTGCCCACGCCCGGGTCGCCGATGAGCACCGGGTTGTTCTTGGTGCGGCGGGAAAGCACCTGCACTACGCGGCGGATCTCGTCGTCGCGGCCGATCACCGGGTCCAGCTTGCCGCGGCGCGCCTCCTCGGTGAGGTCGCGGCCGTACTGTTCCAGCGGCTGGAACTTGTCCTCCGGGTTCTGGTCGGTGACGCGTTGGCTGCCGCGGACCTCAGCCAGGGCTGACAGCAGGCGGTCCTTGCTCGCTCCGGCTGCCTTCAATGCCCGGGCGCCGCCGCCGCTGCCGTCGGCTATGGCCAGCAGCAGGTGCTCGGTGCTGACGTAATCATCCTTGAGCTGGTCGGAGATCGGAAGAGCACACGTCCGAACTCCAGTCACATTCCCTTACCTCGTATGCCGTCTTCTGCTTGAAAAAAAAAAACCCCCCCACCCCCCCCCCCCCTTCACACCTTAGTCCGTCATCTAC
>CAJVWY010000018.1 GCA_913009925.1 uncultured bacterium | reverse complement strand
TGCGCGACGTAGAGTCAGTGGTGAGTCCATAGGTAACTGTGTACTATGCGTGACAGGCGATACCGGAGGCTCTTCCGATCTGGGATGATATGTTTTTTGTTTTTTTTTTTAATGATACGGCGACCACCGAGATCTACACTCTTTCCCTACACGACGCTCTTCCGATCTCTATGGCCTCGGAGATGCTCGAGTTCCCCCATGATGTGGTAGGGCTGGCGCTCAACCTTGAAGAAGATAACGTCGGCGTGGTGCTCATGGGAGAGGATACCTATATCGCCGAGGGCGACCTGGTCAAGCGTACCGGTCGCGTCATGAGCGTACCGGTGGGTGAGGCGCTGGTCGGACGCGTGGTGAACGCGCTGGGCCGCCCCATCGATGACAAGGGCCCGATCGAGACATCCGATTACCGCCCTGTAGAGTTCAAGGCACCGGGAGTGGTGGAGAGGCAGCCGGTGGATACGCCGCTGCAGACCGGCCTCAAGGCCGTCGACGCCATGATCCCCATCGGCCGGGGCCAGCGCGAGCTCATCATCGGCGACCGCCGCACGGGCAAGACCGCCGTAGGCGTGGATGCCATCATCAACCAGAAGGGCCAGGATGTAATCTGTATCTATGTGGCCATCGGCCAGAAGGCATCCAACGTGGCCGGCGTGGTCCAGAAGCTGGAGGAGCAGGGAGCCTTGGACTACACCATCGTGGTCATGGCGTCCGCCTCCGATTCTGCCCCGCTCAAGTTCCTCGCTCCCTTCGCTGGATGCGCCATGGGTGAGTACTTCTGTTACAAAGGCCAGGACGCGCTGTGTGTATACGACGATCTTTCCAAGCACGCCGATGCCTACCGGCAGATGTCGCTGCTGCTGAGGCGTCCGCCGGGACGCGAGGCATACCCCGGCGATGTCTTCTATCTGCATTCGCGCCTGCTGGAGCGGGCCGTGAGGATGCGTAACGATATCGGCGGCGGCTCGCTGACGGCGCTGCCGGTGATCGAGACCCAGGCTGGCGATGTCTCGGCATATATTCCCACCAATGTCATCTCCATCACCGATGGCCAGATCTACCTGGAGCCGGATCTCTTTTACTCCGGCGTCAGACCCGCCATCAACGTGGGTATATCCGTAAGCCGGGTCGGCGGCAACGCCCAGATCAAGGCGATGAAGAAGGTCGCCGGCATGCTCAGGCTGGACCTGGCCCAGTACAATGAGCTGAAGGCCTTTGCCCAGTTCGGCTCCGAGCTCGATGCCCAGACCCAGGCCCAGCTGGCCCGCGGCGAGCGGATGGTCGAGGCTCTCAACCAGGGACAGTATGTCCCCATGCCGGTTGAGGAGCAGGTGACCGTCATCTTCGCGGCGACCCAGGGATACCTGGACACCATCGAAGTGGAGCGGATCACCGATTTCAACAACGGACTCAGGGACTTCATGCGCAGCCAGCATGAGGACGTCCTCACGGCCATTCGCGAGGAGAAGGACCTCTCCGAGGAGACGGACAAGAAGCTACGGGCGGCGCTGGAGGACTACGTGAAGGACTTCGGCCCCGGCGAGGACGAGGTAGCAACACCGGCCCAGTTGGCAGCCGAATAAACCCGGCCGTGCATATCACAGGATAATGTAATATGGCTCAGCTACAGGATATATCGCGGAGGATCGCCTCCGTAAGCAATACGCGCAAGACCACCAAAGCCATGGAGATGGTGGCCGGCGCCCGCCTCCGGCGCGCGCAGGCACGTATCGAATCGCTCAGGCCCTACGCCGAGCGGATGATCGAGCTGATGCAGGAGGTAGCCCGGCACGCGGACACCAGTGAAAAGTTCGCTTTGCTGGAAACCCACGAGGAGGAGAAACGCGTGGGCATCGTCATGCTCACCGGCGACCGTGGCCTCGCCGGCGCCTTCAATTCCAATATCCTCAGGCACGGTCTGGAGCTGCACGATAGCATCCTCGCCGAGGGCAAGGAAGTGGTATGGGTCGTCATCGGCAAGAAGGGGTGTTCGACCATGCGCTTCCGTGGCCATAGCCTGTCGGAGGGCATCGAGGGCATCACAGACCGGCCCAAGTATACCGATGCCGCCGGTATCGCCAAGACCATTGTCGATATGTACGCAAATTACGAACTCGACAAGGTCCATCTGGTCTACAACCATTTCAAGACTCCCATGGAACAGGTTGTGACCGACCAGGTCGTCCTGCCCATGGGCGGCGAGGTGGCCGAGGTCATAGCTGCGGCGGAAGCCGAGGGAGCGACGGAGGGAGATTTTATCTATGAGCCCAATGCCGCCGCCATCCTTAACGACCTGCTTCCCACCTATGTGGATACGGCCCTCTACCGCGCCCTGCTGGAGTCGACGGCCAGCGAGCACGGTGCTCGCATGACCGCCATGCGCAGCGCTTCGGAGAACGCCGAGGAGATGATCGAACACCTGACGCTGCAGATGAACCGGGCGCGCCAGGCGGCCATCACCCAGGAGATTCTGGAAGTGGTGGCGGGAGCGGAGGCTCTGGCATGATGGGCTCCAAAAAGATTAACCGGGGAACAGCAACCGGCTTTTTTCACGAGAAACTGACCGAACGGGAGTGAGATTATGAACAAGGGAACTATTGTCGAAGTCATCGGTCCGGTGCTGGACGTCAAGTTCGACGACGGGCTGCCGGGCATCTATAACGCGCTGGAGATACAGATTCCCCAGGAGGATGGCAAGACATCACGCCTGGTGGCCGAGGTGCAGCAGCACCTGGGAGACAACAAGGTGCGCGCCGTGGCCCTGGACTCCACCGACGGTATCGCCCGCGGTCTGAAGGCCCTGGACACCGGTGACAACATCAAGGTACCGGTGGGCAGTTGCACACTGGGGCGGCTGTTTAACGTCACCGGCGACGTCATCGATGGCAAAGGCGACATCTCCGTTGATGAAAGGTGGCCGATCCACCGCGAGGCCCCGGCTTTCGAGGACCTGAAGCCGACGGATGAGATCTTCGAAACCGGAATCAAGGTCATCGACCTGCTGGCACCGTATGTGAAGGGTGGCAAGACCGGCCTGTTCGGCGGCGCCGGCGTGGGCAAGACGGTCCTTATCATGGAGCTGATCCATAACATCGCCAAGGAGCATGGCGGCGTCTCAGTGGTCTCGGGCGTGGGCGAGCGTACCCGCGAGGGCAACGACCTCTACCTGGAGATGACCGAGTCCGGCGTCCTGGACAAAACCTGCCTGGTATACGGCCAGATGAACGAGCCGCCGGGAGCGCGCCTGCGCGTGGGCCTGACGGCGCTGACCATGGCCGAGTATTTTCGCGATCAGCAGGGCCAGGATGTGCTTTATTTCCTGGACAATATCTTCCGTTTCACGCAGGCGGGCTCGGAAGTGAGCGCCCTGCTGGGGCGCATGCCTTCCGCCGTTGGTTACCAGCCAACGCTGACCACCGAGATGGGCGAGCTGCAGGAGCGCATCACCTCCACCAAGAACGGCTCCATCACCTCGGTGCAGGCGGTATATGTTCCCGCTGACGACCTCACCGACCCGGCACCGGCCAACACCTTCGCTCACTTGGACTCGACCACCGTGCTGTCACGGGCCATCGTCGAGAAGGGCATCTACCCGGCGGTGGACCCGCTGGATTCCACATCGCGTATCCTTTCTCCGGACGCGGTGGGTCAGGATCATTACGACGTGGCCACCCAGGTACAGGAGATCCTGCAACGCTACAAGGATTTGCAGGATATCATCGCCATCCTGGGTATGGACGAACTCTCCGACGAGGACAAGCTCACCGTACAGCGGGCGCGCAAGCTGGAGCGCTTCCTCTCCCAGCCGTTCTTCGTGGCTGAGACCTTCACCGGCCAGGCCGGCAAGTACGTGCCGCTCATCGATACGGTTCGCGGTTTCAAGGAGATCATGGAAGGCAAACACGATGACCTGCCGGAACAGGCTTTCTACATGGTCGGCACAATCGAAGAGGCGGTCAAGAAGGCTCAGGAATTCGTAGATACCGAAGAGGAAAGCGAATCAGGCGGCAGTGAAGAGGAGGCGGCCTGAGCAACGGGTGGCATCGCCCGGTGAAGACACAGATGGAACCTGATAATAAAATAAAATGTAAGCTTAAATGCGAGATCGTCACGCCGGAAGGGCTGAAGTACGATGATTGCGCCATAATGGTCGTGGTTCCCGGCAAGGTGGGCGAACTGGGCATCCTGCCCCGGCACGCTCCCATCGTCTCCAGGATCGTCATCGGCAAGGTGATGGTCAAGGGGGAAGATGGCAGCCGTGAGCGGTTCGCCGTCGGTGACGGTTATGTCAAGGTGCAGTACGACCGGTTGCTGCTTACCGTCGATACCGCTGAAAGGGCATCGGAGATCGACGTGGAGCGGTCGCGTAAAGCCCTGGCCCGGGCCGAGGGCTGGCTGGAGAGGGCCAGGCACGGCGATTCCAGCGTTGATACCAACCGCGCCTACAGCTCGATGCACCGGGCCCGCAACCGGTTGAAGGTAGCCGGTGCCGAATAACCGGGTCCGCTCCCGGATGATAATAAAGGTTTCAAGGCCCGCGTCTTTAAAAGATAAACGGGCTGAATCTTATTTCCGTAATCCAGGATCCAGAAGCTGATGTTCAAGTACCAGATAACGGGGGGGGTTCCCCTGGCCGGCACGGTCAGGGTATCCGGGGCCAAGAACTCCGCCCTGAAGCTCATGGCTGCTTCCCTTCTCACTACCGGGAAGTCGGTCCTGTACAACGTCCCCCTGATAAACGATGTCTATACTATGGCCGACGTGCTCAGAGCCATCGGCGCTACGGTGATCATCACTCCCGACCGCGTAGAGATCGACTCCTCCGGCGAGTTGTCCCATACCACTCCCTACGAACTGGTGCGCAAGATGCGTGCTTCCATCACGGTGATGGGGCCGCTGCTGGCCAGATTGCACCGGGCCAGGGTGGCTATGCCCGGGGGTTGTAACATCGGCCCCCGCAAGCTGGATTTCCATTTCAACGGTCTGGAGAAGCTGGGCGCCCGCATCCATGCAGACCACGGCTTTATCAACGTGGCGACCAACGGTCTGACCGGTGATGTCATCAGTCTCGACTATCCCAGCGTCGGTGCTACCGAGAACCTGATGATGGCCGCCTGTCTGGCCAGGGGGCGGACCGTTATCGAGAGCGCCGCCCGCGAGCCGGAGATGATCGACCTGGCCAAGTTCCTCACCTCCATGGGGGCCAGCATCAGCGGAGCCGGCACGGAAACCATCGTCATCGACGGCGTGGATGAACTCCATAGCGCTACCCACACGGTTATTCCCGACCGTATCGAGGCCGGCACCTTCATGCTGGCGGCGGCGGTAACCGGCGGCGACATCGAGATAGAGGGGGCCAACCCCAGGCACCTGGAGATCTTCATCAGCAAGATGCGGGCCATCGGTGCCGCCATCGACGAGCGTGACGACCGCATCCATTGCCGCGCCGCGGAGGCGTATCACGGCACCGATATCGCCACCCTGCCCTATCCCGGCTTTCCCACGGACCTGCAGGCACCGGCGATCGTCCTGCTGTCTCTGGCTCAGGGCCACAGCATCGTCACTGAGAACGTCTTTGAAAACCGTTTCGGATTCGTGGACGAGCTGAACCGGCTGGGGGCGGATGTGCGCACCAGCGGTCATCATGCCGTGGTGCACGGCCAGAGCCGTCTGGAGGGGGCGATAGTGGAGGCGCCTGATCTGCGCGCCGGGGCGGCGCTGGTGCTGGCGGGGCTGGCCGCGTCCGGGGAGAGCGAAGTACGCCGCATCGGCCACATCGATCGCGGCTACGAGAACTTTGAACAGAAGCTGCAGGTGCTGGGCGCCGATATCAAGCGGGTGGAGACCGGCGACCTGGCGCCGTCGGCGGCACCCTTCAACTAAAGGAGCTGAAGACGGCATCAAAGCCATACGTCCTGGTAGTAAAAATCGGTAGTAACACCCTTACCGACGATCAGGGGCGCATACGTGAGGATGTCATGGCCGAGCGTGTTTCGGCGCTCGCCGCCCTGGCGAAACAGGGTCATCGGGTGCTGCTGGTCTCTTCCGGCGCCATCTCCTCGGGCCTGGGCCTGCTGCCGGAGACGAAGAAGATAAACGAGACCGTCGAACTGCAGGCCACTTCCGCCATCGGCCAGGGGCGTCTGTACAACCGCTATTACCAACTGTTTCGCGGCCATGACATCATTACCGCCCAGATCCTGCTCACATCCTTTGATATCGCCGGACGCAGCCAGTACCTCAACGCCAGGAACACCCTGCTGAAGCTGCTGGAATGGGGCGTCATCCCCATCATCAATGAGAACGATACTACCTCCACTGACGAGATTCGCTACGGCGACAACGACTTCCTGGCGGCGCAGGTGGCGATTCTGGTGAAAGCGGACCGGCTGATATTGCTGACGGACACTGAGGGGTTATATACTAGTGACCCCTCAGTCGACCCCCACGCCAGATTGATCGAAGAGGTCAGCGACTGGTCGGCGCTGGAGGAGATAGAGACCGGCGGCGCCGTCAGCACCGTGGGTTCCGGCGGCATGAAAAGCAAGATAGTGGCTGCCGAGATGGCGACATCGGCTGATATTGAGGTGGTGATAGCCAACGGCTCCCGCCCGGGCGTTATCGCCGCCATCATGGCCGGAGAGGAGGTAGGCACCCGATTTCCACCTGCCAGGGCTCCCATCAGCAGCTTCAAGCTCTGGCTCAAGTACGGCCTGCCCAGCCGCGGCACCGTCATCGTCGACGCCGGAGCGGCAAAGGCTCTCTCGCGGGGCGGCAAGAGCTTGCTGCCCGCCGGTATCGTGGGTGTAGAGGGCGATTTCGCCGCCGGCGAGGCCGTCGATATCGTTCTTCAGCAGGGTGTCCGCCGGCAGATAGGCAAGGGCAAGACCAACTACTCATCCGAGGAACTCAGGCGTATCAAGGGGATGCGGAGCCAGCAGGTGATGAAGCTCATGCCCTGCGGCAAGGAGGAGGTCATTCATCGGGATTATTTCGTCCTGATGGAATAACGGGGAGAAAGGAACAATTACAGCGATGAAAAAGATCGAGAAGCTTTGCGCCGAGGCCCGGGAGGCGTCCCACCAGTTGGCGACGCTGCCTGCCGCCAAAAAGAACCAGGCGCTGATGGAGATAGCCGCGGCTCTGGAACGGCGCGCTCCGGAGATACTGCGCGAGAACCGTGACGATATCAAGGATGGCAAGAAGGCCAAGCTTTCCGACGCGCTGATGGACCGCCTGATGCTGGATGAAGACCGCATCAGCGACATGGCCGCCGGCTTGAAGAATATCGCAGCGCTGCCGGATCCGGTGGGAGAGGTCGTGGAAGGCTGGTGCCTGCCTAACGGCTTGCAGATAAACAAGGTGCGGGTGCCCTTCGGTGTGATAGCGGTGATCTACGAGGCCCGGCCCAATGTGACCATCGACGCCGCCGGCCTGGGGCTCAAGACCGGCAACGCGGTGATACTGCGCGGCGGCAGCGCCTCACTGCGTTCGATCCGCCAGCTCACCGAGGTGGTCGTCGGCGCGCTCATCGATTCCGGACTGCCCCGGGACGCGGTCTCGCTGGTGGAGTCGCGGGAACGGGCTCCGCTCAAGCAGCTGCTGCAGATGAATGAATACGTAGACCTGATCATCCCCCGTGGCGGCGAGGCCCTCAAGGAGTTCCTGGTGAAGAACTCCACCATCCCGGTGATATACGCCGCCGGTGGCAACTGCCACGTGTATGTCGACGCATCGGCGGACAGGAAGATGGCGGAGGAGATAGCCATAAACGCCAAGGTGCAGCGGCCGGGCGTCTGCAACGCCGCCGAGACGCTGCTGGTCCACCATGACATCGCTCCGGATTATCTGCCCGGGGTTGTGAAGGAACTGATCCGCCGCGGCGTCAGGATCTACGCCTGCCCGCGCACCCGGTCGATCGTCGGCGCCGGGACCGAAGGCGTGGAGAAGGCTGCCCCGGAGCATTACGCCACCGAGTTCCTCGATCTGAAGATGGCCGTCAGGGTTGTTGACGGTATTGATGACGCCATCGACCATATCGCCCGCTATGGCACCGGCCATTCGGAGGCGATCGTAACCAATGATCTGGAAAACTCACGGCGGTTCAGCAGCGGGGTGGATGCCGCCTGCATATACATCAACGCCTCAACCAGGTTCACCGATGGCACCGAGTTCGGCATGGGCGCGGAGATCGGCATCAGCACGCAGAAACTACACGCCCGCGGGCCGTTGGGTTTGAAAGAGCTGACTTCGGTAAAATATGTGATAAGCGGTGATGGCCAGATCCGCATATGAGCATGAGGGGAGAGCGGGAGCCGACGCCGGGGCGGCACGCCGGGTCGCCCTAATAAGTCCTGATTCCGCAAACATGGTGCAATCATGGTGAAAGTACACAAACTGGGAATCATGGGGGGCACCTTCAACCCCATCCATATCGGTCACCTGGTTTGCGCCGAGGAGGCCGTCTCCCAGTACGGGCTGGATGAGATCATCTTCATGCCCACCGGCCTGCCCCCCCACAAGGAGATAGGAGGTGGAACCAGCCCCGAGGCCCGGTACCTCATGACCGTTATCGCCACGGTGGTCAATCCCCGCTTCCAGGTATCCCGCTATGAGCTGGACAAGAAGCAGTTGTGTTACACGGTGGACACGGTGCGCTATTTACGGGAGAAGAAAGCCGGTGTGGAGCTTTTTTTCATAACCGGCGCCGATGCCGTGCTGGAGATCCTTGACTGGAAGGACCCGGAAGAGCTTCTGCAGATGGCGAACCTTATCGCCGCAACGCGGCCCGGCTACCCGCTCGACCGACTGTCGGAGATAACCGGCAGTTTCTTCCGGCAGGACCAGGTGAAGGTGATGGAGATCCCGGCCATCGGTGTTTCCTCCAGCCTGGTCAGGGAGCGAGTGGGGCGGCGGATGTCGATCCGCTACCTGGTGCCGGTGGGTGTTGAGCAGTTCATCGAAAAGGAAGGGCTTTATCGTCAGACGTAGATATCACTACCCAGGCCGCGGCCCCGGCGCCTCGCACACCCGCAGCAGCCGGACCTCCCGGCTGGCCGCGCACCGCCAAGCCAGGCGGCAGCGGCTGTCACGGATGATCATCTTCGCCGGCCTGGCCCTGTCCATAGCCGCTTTCGCCACCATCTTCTGGCTGGAGCGCTCGCGCGGCGCGCAGGATATCGCCGTCGGTTACCAGGCTTATGAGGGTGGCGCTGTGCTCCTGGCCGGCGTAGACCCGGAAGGTGCCTTGAATCAGGTGTTGGTGCTGGCGCCTGAGGATGAGGGCGGCTACAGCATCTATACCATCCCGGCCCGTACCATCGTCGCCACTTCATCGGCAGGTTTTCAGCGCCTGGATGCCATCATGGCGGACGGCGGTCCCGGGCCGCTGGCGGACACGGTGGCAGGGCTGCTGCAGATCCCCATCGGGCGGTACGCCGTGTTTAACGACCAGACCCTGGAGAAGGCCGCAGGCAAGGCGGAGATCATCAATTTCCGGGCGGATCAGCCTCTGGAGACGGCCGGCGGCGAGATAAGACTGGCGGCGGGCGATAACCTGGTAGCCCCGGATACGGCACTCTCCTGGCTTAAGGCATCGGTAGCGGACCCCCAGGCGGGACCCACCATCCAGGCGTTGTTCTTCCGGGGTCTGTCACAGGCGCTGGCCTCCGTGCCGGAGGAGGAGATGGACCCGCTGGCGGCGGAGTTGGCAGGCACGATGGATTCCAACCTGGGACCCGGGGAGCTGGCGGCGCTGATCGTCTCCGTGGTGGGCTCCGGCAGGCAGCCGGGTGTGTGGCCCCTCCCCGTGCGTTATGCGGGCGGCGAGGACTGGTATTTTGAGCCGGTGCCGGACCAGGTGTCGGCGCTGGTGCAAGGGTCAAGCGCCGGCGCTCTGTTCGACCTCGAGGTCAGGAACGGTACCGAGACCACCGGCCTGGTAGAGGCGGCGGCGGCCAAACTGGCGCCGCTTCGCTATAATATTTCACAGAACCCGGCGCCGTCCGAGGTCAATTACGACCATACGCAGATCCGCTGTGGCAGTGAAGCCCTGGCGGAGTGCAAGGTGGTCCGCGATACCTTGGGGGCCGGGACCATCATCAAGGACGAGTTCCTTGATGAACGGCGGATAACCGTCATCATCGGCAGGGACATGGTTCCGGCCGGCGAGCAGTAGAGCTATGAGAGGTATTCCATTACTGACAGCGAGAAGCTAGCCCGCGACATCGCCGGCATCGCCGCCGGCAAGAAAGCGTCGGACATCACCGTCCTGGACATGAGGGAGGTCTGCACTTACACGGACTTCTTCCTCATCTGCTCCGGGCGGTCTCCGCGGCAGACGAAGGCTGTCGCCGATGAGATCCGCTTCCAGTTGAAGCAGGGGGGTGTAAGCGTCCTCAGGGTGGAAGGCGAGGCTGAAGGGGAGTGGATACTGATGGACTATCTGAGTGTGGTTGTCCATGTCTTCACACCGCGGGCTCGTGATTTCTACCGGCTCGAGGTACTATGGAAAGAAGCTCCCGTACTGGACGTGAGTCCATGACATCGAAACAGCGCTTCCAGGCGGTCCTCGCGGGCGATATACCCGACATGGTTCCCATAATCCCGGTCATCGATGGATACTACGCGCCCAAGGTGGTCGGCCGCGCCAACGACGAGTGTTTCCTGGACGGCGGCTGCCTGGCGGTGGCCCTGGAGGGGGCGCTGGAGCGCTACGGTTATGACGGCACTCTGGCGGAGATGGGGCTGGGTTCCCATCCCAACGTGCTGGGCTGTCCCGTGGAGGTTGAGGGCAATGATGTTCCCCTGGTAGTGGACACAGTGGTGCACGGCCGTCAGGATCTGGAGAGGCTCACCGAGCCCGACCCCTGGTCCGAGCGCAAGATGGAGCCGGTGCGGCGGCTGGTGGACGGTGTCGGCGCCGGGCATGCGGTCCTGGGCTCGGTGCGCTCGCCCTTCGAGTATGCCGCCACCGTGCGGGGGCTGGTCGGCTTCATGACCGATTTCTACCGCGACCCGGAGTTCGTCGACGAACTGATCGCGGCGACGAAACCGGCGACACTGGCGGTGGGCCGGGCGTTGATCGAGGCGGGCGTGGATGCCCTGGTGATCAAGGATTCCTTCGCTTCCTCCAGCATGATCCCCCCGGCCCACTACCGCCGATTCGCCTATAGATCGGAAGAGCACACGTCCGAACTCCAGTCACATTCCTTTATCTCGTACGCCGCCTTCTGCTTTAAAAAAAAAAAACACACAATCCACGTCTTCCCTTTCCAGTCTGTCCGCCGCCCC
>CAJVWY010000017.1 GCA_913009925.1 uncultured bacterium | reverse complement strand
ATGTAGTCAAGCTGAAATAATTTTTGATCTGTTTTTTTTATTAATTTTATTTTTTTTTTTTCAAGCAGAAGACGGCATACGAGATAAAGGAATGTGACTGGAGTTCAGACGTGTGCTCTTCCGATCTCCATGGAGGAGCAACAGGTAACCATCGATAACCAGACTCACCAGCTGCCGTCGCCGTTCTTCGTCATCGCCACCCAGAACCCCCATGAACTGCACGGAACGTTCCCGCTGCCCGAAGGACAGACCGACCGTTTCCTTATTTCCATATCCCTGGGCCTGCCGGCCAGGCTGAGCGAGGAAAAGATGATCCGGGACCAGCTGATTGTGCATCCCCTGGAGCATCTCCAGCCGGTGATCGACATTCATCAGATCGTACAGCTGCAAACCGCGGTCCGCCAGATCGAGGTCTCCGAAGCGGTTCTCGCCTATATCATGGACATCATCGAGGCCACCCGCTCCAGCGACAAGATCACCCTGGGCGCCTCACCACGGGCCAGTGTGGCGCTGGTGCATACCTGCCAGAGCCTCGCTTTCGTCAACGGACGCACCTTTGTCACTCCTGACGATGTGCAGGCCGCCGCCGGACCGGTCCTGTCCCACCGCCTGGTGCTCAGGAGAGGCTCAACCCGGAACAACGGCGAAGCCGCGGAACTGATCGCGGCGATCATCGACTCCGCCAGGGTGCCGGTCTAGGCAGCCGGACAGGTTGCCATGCCGACCCGCAAGACAATCTTTTGGCTTACAGCCGCCCTGGTGATGTATCTCATCGCCTGGAACATCGGCTCCGGCTGGCTCTATATCCTGGCGGCCCTGCTGATCGCCTTTCCGCTGGCATCCCTTATCCTCAGCCGCGCCAACACCCGCAGGCTGGAACTGGAGCTTATCTCGCCCGGAGAGGCGGATTCCGGCGGCGCGGTCACCGCGGCCCTGGTGATCAGGAACCGCTCACGGCTGCCCCGTTTCTTCCTCAGCCTCGACTGCAGTCTGGGGGGAAGCAGACAGCGTCTCTTTATACCCGCCGTCGGCGGTAAGGAGACCTGCCGGCTGGAGGCCCGCTTCAGCGGGCTCAAGCGGGGAATCTACCCCGGCGGCACGGCGCTGCTGACCAGCAGCGCGCCGTTGGGGCTGGTACGTTCACGCCGTTGCTATGCCATTGCCAGCCCGCTGACCGTATATCCGGCCTGGCAGCACCTCGCCGGCGACTGGAACACTGATCGCCGGGAAGCGGGCCATGCCGCTTCCAGCGCCAGCCCCAGCCGCTGCGCCGCCGGCGACTACCTGGGTGTGAGGGACTACCGCCCGGAAGACAGCCCGAGATCGATCCATTGGCGAACCACAGCCCGCAGCAACCGCCTGGCCGTTGTGGAATACGCGCGCCAGACAATGGTCACCCCGGTCTTCATCATCGATAACTTCCGGGGTACAGATGGTGCGACTGAAGAAGTGTTCGAGGTCCTGGTGAAGACCGCGGCATCGCTGCTCAAACGCGAGGAAGAGCATGGCCACCGGTTCGGCCTGGGTCGCTCGCCCGCGGACGCGGCCGACCGGAAGCTGGGCTACGACACCGGCGCGGCCATGCTCTGGCTCTCCGGCATCCAGGCCGATGGTAACCGGCCCCTGGAACTGGAGGGCGGCCTTCCCTGGTCCTATGCCACTCCGGTGTTGCTGCTGGCCAGCCACAGGGACTATGCCCATATCCACCAGAGCGCTTTTTTCCGGCGCCACCCCCGCTCCCTGGTCATCATGGTCGACGGCCGGCGGCTTGCCGGCGGTGGCAACGGCTTCTTGGACGGACCTGGGCTGGCCGCCCTGGGTAAGCGCCTCCATGCCCGTGGATGCCGATTCCTGCCAATAGAGACGGGCGAGGGCCTGAGGTCATGCCTGGAGCCCTTGTAAAATTCTATCTGAAGCTTAACCCGCGGCGCCTGCCCGAGGAGAGTCTGCCGCTGAGGATGGGCATCCTTGCCTCGGTGATCATCTCCGAGGTCACCATCCTCGCCATGGGTTACTATAGCCCACTGAACCTGGTGGCCATTCCGGTGCTCACCGCTGCCGGTTACGTGACCAGCTGGAAACTGCGGCATCGACGCAACCTGGCACTCAAGCTGGTCCTGTCGCTCCTGGTTGCGGGGACAGCGCTGATTTTCCTGCGAGAACTGGCCGCCAACCTCTACGATACACGCCTGCCCCTGGTCAAAATGCTCTTGTGGCTGCAGGTGCTGCATTCCTTCGACGTGCCGTCGCGCAAGGACCTCAAGTTTTCCCTGGCCAGCGGCGCCGTCCTCGTGGCCGCGGGGGCTGTTCTCTCCACCGGCATGATTTATTTCCTGGGCCTGGCCCTGTTCAGCATGGCGGCCGTGATCTCCCTGGTCTACTTCTATATCTCAGAAGAGGGGCAGCGGCTCGGCAGCCGCCTGCGGGTGAAGGCCGGTTATGTGATGAGATACGCGGCGGTTACCTGGCTGGCTGGCATATGCCTGGCGGTCCCGGTCCTGTTCCTGATCCCCCAGAACCTGGAGGCCCGGCTCTATAGCCTGCCTTTCTCGGACCTGCAGCGTCTCTTCAGCGATTTCAACGGCGACGTTAGCAATCCCTATTATCCGTCGGGCGGCGATCCCTTCAGCCAGGAACCACGCTTCAACCCCGATTCGTACCACGGTTTCAATTCATATATGGACCTGCGCTCCCGCGGGTACTTGAGCGACGATGTAGTGCTCAAGGTGAAATCCGCCGGCTACAACTTCTATCGGGGCGTGGTCTTCGACCGCTACAACGGCAAGGGCTGGGAGATCAGCGAGGAGCGGTTCAACGAGATGGAAGTGGATTCACCCCCCTTCAACTTCAACCTGTCCAATTATTTGGCCCCGGAGACCAGGACAAAGGTGGAGAGCTTTTTCGTCCAGCAGGACATGCCCAACGTGATATTCGCCAGCTGGAAACCGGTTCAGCTATACTTTCCCACTGACCGCGTCAAGACCGACCAGTTCCAAAGTATCCGGAGCCCCTACCAGCTGACCGCAGGCACGGTGTATTCGGTCGTGTCCGACCAGCCGGTGTATGACCCGGACTTCCTGCGCCGCTTTCCCCTCAGTCAGGAAAGCGACCTAAAGATAGATCCGCAGTACACGCAGCTGGAGTCCATGGACCGGCAGGGCCTGGAACGCGTCGAGGAGCTGGCCGTCCGGATCACCGCACCTTATGACACCCGCTACGACAAGGCCGCGGCGATCGAGGATTACCTGAAAGAGAACTACCCGTACGATCTGGATATCCCGCCGCAAAGCAAAGACATGGACGCCACGGCCTATTTCCTCTTTGAGCAGAAGGCGGGCTACTGCGAACATTTCGCCTCGGCCATGGCTGTCATGGCCAGGAGCGCCGGTATACCGGCGCGGGTAGTCACCGGCTACACCGGGGGTGAATACAACCCCTTTACCGCCCTGTGGGAGATACGGCAGAGCGACGCGCATGCCTGGGTGGAGATATACTTCGGCTCCGCCGGCTGGGTAGCCTTCGATCCTACGCCGGGGTTCGATTATCCCTCAGGCGGCACCCAGGACCCGTGGGTGATGGGTAAAGTCTTCTCATATCTGGAGCGGCTTCTGGGAGACACCCCCGCCGGCGGCACCATCCGCGCTGTCGCCTCCTTCTTCCTCTCTCTGCCGTTCATGCCCATCCTGGCGTCGCTGCTGGCGGCGGCATTGCTGGCATTGGTGATATTCAGGGGATTGGAGCGTCTGACGCGTGACCGTCGCCGCCGCAGGAAGCTGGCCACGACCATGGACCGTTGCTATAGCAGCCAGCCGGTCCTGAGGGACTACCTGGCCCTGGCGGCCCGCCTGCAGGAACTGGGGCTCCAGCGCCAACCCGGCGAGACTCTCCGGAGCTTTTCCGACAGGGTCTGCCGCTTTCTCGAAAGCGACGACTTCTCCCGGCTTTCCTCCATGGTGGAATGTGTCCGCTACGGGGGGCTGGATCCGGAAACGAACGGCGCCAGGGCGGCGTCACTCGCCGGCAGGATTAGCGAAATGATCAGGTGCCGCGGAACCGCTACAGGGATTGCCTGAGAAGCTCCTCGGTCATGGCTGTGAGCTTGGCCGACAACTCGGAACTCTGGTCGTTTATCGCCAGCATCGAACCGTCATCGAAATAAAGTTCTACTCCCTGCTGCCGCCGGATGCGACGCAGCAGGTAGGTGAGCCCCAGCGCCGATGCCACCGACAGCAATAACCCGGTAAAAAAGTACCTTCCTTTAGCCATCACTCTCCTCCTCCGCCTTATCATCCGCCGCCTGGCCCTCGAGAGCCGTCTTGAGGGCGGTGTTGGCGTCGTAGAGTACCAGCCCCACCGTGGGGTCGGTGCCGGTGGTGGCGGCCAGCCAGGTATCGCCCTCGCCGGCTATGATGAACAGGCACCCGCTCCTGGTCTCGATGAACAGCTGACTCAGCGGCGGCCGGCCCATGTCCCGGGCAGCGGCACGGGCCTCCTCCAGGATGGCCCTGGCGCCCTGTACCATAGCCGCCTCCTTATCGCTTCCGTCGTAGGTGCTGGCGATTACCTCATCGGCACCTCGCACCAGCACCGCCGCACGTATGCTGGCGGACATCTCCAGTAGTTCCTGTATGGCTTCATGGGCGTCAGGCATGATCCTCCGTCGCTACAATCACAAGTAACCGCAGATTGGAAAGCTATCACAGGAGCTTGCTGGAGACAAGTCCGGGCGATCCCGCACCGGGCTAATCAGCGGTGCTGACTATGACCCCGCCCATGTCCAGCAGCCCTTCCATGCGGGACAGGAACTCCCGTTCCGGCTTTACGTTGAATTCGGAACCCAGCTTTAGTACGCGTACGCCGCCGTCGGCCAGCATGCGCAGAAAGACGGGCATGCCCCCGGGGTAGTCCCGGCAGAGTTCCTTCATCTGCCGCAGCAGGTCCGGTTTGCGCTGGATGGCTTCGATGTCAATCTCCAGGTTGATGGTCTTGCCTTCCGTATCTTTCTCCTGCGGGCCGCCGCCCCCATCGTCCTCCAGCCGGTTTATCTCCGAAGCGATGATCTTGATCTCGTCCCTGCCCTTGCGGTCCAGCTTCCCTTTTACAATGACGACCGCGTCATCGACCAGCAGCTCGCGGCAGCGGCTGTAAAGATCGGTGAATACGATGACCTCCACCTTGTCCTCCAGGTCCTCCAGATTGACGAAAGCCATGGGGTCGCCCTTCTTCGTGGTCAGGCGCTTGACCTTGGAGATGATGCCGATGACACTGACGCCGGAGCGGTCCCCCTTGTGCTCCAGCTCCTTCAGGCGCACCGAACCGTGACGGGACATGACGTCATCGGTCAGAGCCGCCAGGGGATGGCTGGAGATAAACAGGCCCAGGATCTCCTTCTCCAGCTTCAACAGCTCTTCAGAGCTGAACTCGTCCCCGGGAACCGGGGGATCGATCACCTCGCGGGACGAGTCATCCTCCGCCAGGTCGAAAATGGATGCTTGGCCGGAGCGGCTGTCCTCCTGGCTCTGCATCCCGGCCGCCAGCGCCTGGGACATGACCGCGAGCATGCCCTTCCGGGTCGCGCCGGTGGAATCCAGAGCGCCGCTCTTGATCAGGCTCTCCAGGGCCTTGCGGTTGAGCAGGGATGAATCCACGCGCCGGCAGAAGTCATAGATGGAGGTAAAGGGTCCTTCCTGTTGCCTGGATGCGATAATGGCGGCTATCACCGCTGAACCCACGTTCTTCACCGCATTCAGCCCGAAGCGGATCTTCTCCTCCACTACCGCGAAATCATTATGGCTCTCGTTTACATCCGGCGGCAGCACCTCGATACCCATACCCTCACAGGCGTGCACGTAATAAGGCACCTTGTCCTTGGTGGACATGACGCTGGAGATGGTGGCGGCCATATACTCCACCGGGTAGTTGGCCTTGAGGTAAGCTGTCTGATAGGCCACCAGGGCGTAGCTGACCGCGTGGGACTTGTTGAAGGAATAGTCCCCGGCGGCATCCATAAGGCCCCACAGCGAATCGGCCACCCGGTGTGAGACCTTGTTGTCGCGGCATCCCTGGATGAACTTGCTCTTGAGGCTGGCCAGCAGCTCCTTGTTCTTCTTGCCGATGGCCTTGCGCAGGTCGTCCGCCTCGGCGGGCCTGAATCCGGCTATCTTCTTGGAGATCTCCATCAGCTGTTCCTGGTAGATGGCCACACCGTAGGTCGGCTCCAGTATCTCCCGGAGCCGCTCGTCATCGTAGGTGACCAGCTCCGGATTCTGTTTGTTGCGGGCATACTTGGAGATGTGCTGCATAGGCCCGGGACGGTACAGGGCCACCAGCGCGTATAGGTCCTCGAAACAGGTGGGTCTGACCTCGCGTAACGATTCCTTCATGCCGGTGCTCTCAAACTGGAACACGCCGTCGCTCTGTCCCTTGCGCATCATCTCGTAGGTCCTGGCGTCGTCCAGCGGGATCTCCGACAGCTCTATCTCGGTGCCGCGGCTTTCCCGGATCAGCCTCAGGGCGCTTTTGATGATATCCAGGTTCCTCAGGCCCAGGAAGTCCATCTTCAGCAGCCCCAGAGCCTCCACGTCGTTCATGGGAAACTGGGTCACCACCTCGGCCTCGCCTTTCTGTTGCAGCGGCACGTATTCGGTGAGCGGCCTGTCGGAGATGACCACGCCGGCGGCATGGATGGAATCCTGGCGGATGAGGCCCTCCAGCGGCCTTCCCATGTCGATCACCTCGCGAGTCTGGGGATCGCTGTCGTAGATCTGCCTGAGCTCCTGCCCGGGCCTGAGACTGGAGGCCAGGCTGACTCCCGGACCCTCGGGTATGAGCTTGGCGATCTTGTCCACCACCCCGTAGGAAACGCCCATCACCCTGCCGGCGTCCCGGGTGGCGGCGCGGGCGGCCATGGTGCCGAAAGTAATTATCTGTGCCACGTTGCGGCGGCCGTATTTCTCCGTGACATAAGCCAGCACCTTCTCCCGGTCTTCGGGCGAGAAATCTATATCGATATCGGGCATGCTCTTGCGGCCGGGGTTGAGGAACCGCTCGAACAGCAGGTCATATTTAAGCGGATCTATATCCGTTATGCCCAGGCAATATGAGACCAGGCTGCCGGCGGCGGAGCCTCGCCCCGGCCCCACGGCGATGTCGTTGTCCCGGGCGAACTTGACGAAATCCCATACAACGAGGAAGTAGGAGGCGAAACCCATGTCGGCGATGGTGCTCAACTCGTATTCCAGCCGCTCGCGGACCTCAGGCGTCTCGCCGCCGGTGTAGCGCCGCTTCAGGCCCTCTTCACAGAGCTTCCTCAGGTAGACGTCCTGGTCCGGCTCCTCGTCTTGCGGCACCTCGAAACTGGGAATGTGTACCTGGCTGAAGTCCAGGACCACATTGCAGCGCTCGGCGATCTCCATGGTGGTCGCCAGCGCTTCCGGTACCTGCGGCAAGGCCTCCGCCATCTCCTCCGCGCTCTTGAGATAAAAGTCTTCTCCCTGGAACTTGAGGCGGTCCGCTTCCAGCAGCGTGCTGCCGGTCTGAATACAGAGCAACGCATCATGGGAAGAGGCGTCCTCGTGCCTGAGATAATGAACATCGTTGGTGGCCACCAGCGGCCGGCCCACCTCCGCCGCCAGTTCGATGAGCTGCGGGTTCACCTTTTCCTGTTCCGGCAGCCCCTGGTACTGGATCTCCAGATACAGGTTGTCCGGTCCGAAGATCTCCTCCAGGGCGCGTACCTGCTCCAGGGCGCCTTCCCGATCGTCGCTTTGGAGGTGATGAGCCACCCGCCCGTTGAGGCATCCGGACAGGACGATTATCCCCTCCGAATGGGCGCGCAGCACCTCCATATCAACGCGGGGTTTGTAGTAATAACCTTCCAGGAAGCCCCGCGAGGATATCTGGATGAGATTGCGGTAGCCGGTGTTGTCCGCCGCCAGCAGCGTGAGGTGATGGCGGCGCTCCTTGACCTTGGCCTTGTTCCGGCGATCATCGACCACATAGGCCTCCAGGCCGATGATGGGTTTGATGTCCCGCTCGCGGGCTTCGCGGTAAAGGTCGATGGCGCCCGAGAGCACACCGTGATCGGTCACGGCCACGGCTTCCATGCCCAGTTCCAGGCATCGGTCCAGCAGGGAATCTATCTTGCAGGCGCCGTCAAGGATGGAATATTCACTGTGAACATGGAGGTGTACGAAGCCAGATGCTGGCGGGGTCGCTGAAGCGCCAACTGGATTGGCGGATGACTCACTCAAAAGTTCTCCCTCACACTCACGACGACAAGATTCTATCCCTGCCGCCCTGCCTGTTCAACCGTTTTTTTCCCTTTGTCGCCTGTGTTGGCAACGAATGCTGTACCGGGGGCCCCCGTAGATACATGGTTTATTTCGACACCGGGACGGCGGTCTCCTGTCGAAACCCGGAAGTGGACCCCATTATCAAGACAGTCTTTTCTCGATTTATCATGCTGATTTTGCGCCGTGATTCTTAAGCACGCCGGTATTGTCACCATGGGGACTGAACAGGTAGTAGTCCGTCTCCGGGGAAGGCGTTGTGTGGTCGGTCTCGGAGATAAGGCCCCCGGCGCCCCTCAGGCTGGCGGCGGTAAGCGTTCCCGTTTCGTCTGTCCGGTAGTCGATCAGGTCAGTATCCCGGTAGAAGTGGTAGTTGGTTATATCATTTCCCTCCGAGCGCTGTATTCTCCTGCCCAGGGGGTCGTAGGCGTAGTCTACGGTAGTGGTTGGTGTGGCTAGCCTGTCCAGGCCGTCGTAGCTGTGGCTTGTGGTCTCTGTCCCCCGGGTCTTGCCGGTTATGGCGCCGTCTTGCGTATGGCAAAAGGGAATATTGAAAGCGATGCGATTACCTTCTGTATATGCTGGATTCAACTCCCAAGTGCAACACCAGGTCGTTTCAAGAGGCAAGCTGCGGTAGCATCAGTGCTTCTTAGGCGACTAAGCAAAGGAGCACTATGGGATGTTACACGCAGCTTACCCAGGATCAACGATACCAGATTTACGGACTTATGAAAGCAGGATATAACCAGAGCGAGATAGCAAGGGAGATGGGCAGGCACCGATCGACCATCAGCCGGGAGATCCGCCGAAACAGCGGTAAGCGTGGCTACCGTCCTTCCCAGGCTCACGTGTTCATGCAGGAGCGCCGCCAGGCTGCCGTCACCAGAAGAATCAGTGATGAGGACTGGGAGCACGTGGCGAGGCTCATCAAGTTCGACCTGAGCCCGGAGCAGGCTTCCGCAAGACTCAGGCGGGAACGGGGGATCAAAGTCAGCCCCGAATGGATCTACCTCTTCATCTACGCCGACAAGGCCACCGGCGGCAATCTTTACAAACACCTGCGCGGCCAGAAGCCATACAGGAAGCGCTACGCCTCCGGCAAGGACCGCCGCGGGCAGCTTAAGGGGCGGGTCAGCATCGAGGAGCGGCCGGCAGTCGTCGACAGGAGAAGCCGCCCGGGCGACTGGGAGGGCGACACCGTCATCGGCACAAGGCGCCAGGGGGCGCTCATTTCGCTGGTGGACCGCAAATCAAGCTTCACCCTGATCGGCAGGCTCGCCAGAAGGACCGCCGATCCAACCCGGGAGGCCGCCGCCGGCCTGCTGGGGCCATTCAAGGAACTGGTTCATACGATCACGCTCGACAACGGCAAGGAGTTTGCCTTTCACGAGGACATCGCCAAGAGTTTGGATGCTGATATCTACTTTGCTCATCCCTACTCCTCCTGGGAGTGGGGTCTAAACGAGAACACCAACGGACTGATCCGCCAGTACTTCCCTAAAAAACATGACTTCACCACCATCACCGACGACCAGATCGCCGAGGCCATGCACCGGCTTAATCACCGTTCCAGAAAAAAGCTTGGATTCAAAACGCCGTATGAAGTATTCTTCAAAACATCAACCCTGGCAACTGTTGCACTTCAGACTTGAATCCGCCTATCATTTTCTTTCCCCTTGATCACAATAAATATCAAAACTCAGTTTTAAATGTCTTTCGGTGATCTGTTTGATCAAATCAGACGATAACTCAATACCTTGATTCCAGTCTTCCATGAAAATGCCGATAAAGAGATCTGCACGATATCTTCCAGTCAGATACTGCCAAATATGCATTTCGTTAGAAACAGACGAAAATAAAGCAATAATATGTTTCTCAATATTTTCTCTATCAGAAAGTGAACTTTGAAGTATCCAACCACCTGTCGTTGCTGTCCGTTGATATTTTTCATCTGGAATAGTATTCCCTTTTCTGAAAGCTTTGGTAGGCTGACATTTCAACATCGAAGTAACTTCATCTGGATTCAACTCATCACCAATAAAACGTAAAGAAACAGAGACTTTTTTTATCTCGCCGCCCGTTTGCCAACGATATCTTTCATCAACATCATCCAGTTTTGGTGGCTTCGGCTTCATTCCCTCCATGTTATTCTTGCTCCCTCATGAAGAAGTGCTGAACCATTATTTGTGATAAATCAATATTCCTGATATACATTTCCAATCCATTCACCAGTATCTTTGTAAAATACATCGCCAGTTTGATCATCAATGACTACATCTTTATTGGGCCGAACTCCTTGGTTTTTTATTCTATGTACCGCTTTTCTGAGTCTTGAATACGGTATTCCTAAGCGTCTTGCCAATTCATGACTAGGCGCTAGTTTTGCATTATAAATGTTTATCCCATTTTGTTTAATTGGAATATCCAATCCCCAGGCATCCGGATGGTTTGCAGGCGGAGGTATTAGACATTTATTTTCTTCGTATGATTGAAAACGAAGCTCGTCCTGATATGGCATACCGGTTACAGCTATGCCGGCTGTTACCGCTGCCGTTCCGCCGACGATTATGACCGGGCCGCTGAAAGGCAGAGTTATCACAATGCCTGTGCCGATGGCCACGGCTTCGACCATCCTGCCGTCGAGGTCGTACATTGTAGCCGGATCATTCAGCGCATATGCATAGCGGTTCCTTCTCTGGGGGTCCTGGGGGTCGCCTCTCAGGGGATCGGGAGAGGTGAAGCGTCCCAGGGCGGGATCGTACTCCCTGGCGCCCATGTGGATGGTGGCGGTGGCGGTGTCGGTCTGCCGCTGCCAACTGCCGGTGTAGCCGTATTCGGGAGAATTGCCGCCAAGCTCGTTTCCAAAGGCGTCGTAGCGGTAGGTGGATGTGACGGCCGGTCTCGTCGGCGATGGCCGTGGTGTCGCCGTGGGGATTGTAGAGGTAGTAGCTGGTCTGGGGGCTCTGGCCGCTGTAGTCGGTGGTGGAGATAAGCCCTCCGGCGCCTCTCAGGGTGGAGGCGGTAAGGGTTCCCGTTTCGTCTGTCCGGTAATCTACCAGGTCGGTCTTTCCGTATAGGTGATAGTTCACCGTTGTCAGCAGCAACAGTAAAGTTCCCCTAAACAGCAAACTAATTTGTCCCCCAGGATGAGCAATCGCATATCCTTCAGATTTAAAGACTGGAGATCTTTGATCTGGAGGAAGCGATGCTCACCAAGGAGGACTACATGTATATTAAACAGAAGGCAGACCGCGGTGTCTACAAGAAGGATATCGCCGCCGAGCTGGGAGTAAATACCAAAACCGTCAGCCGGGCCATAAAGCGCGGCTCGGAGCCTGCCGGCCGCCGTCCGGCGGCCAGGAGAAGCAAGCTTGACCCCTTCAAGCCCCTGATCGACGAGTTGCTCTTGGAGGATGTCTGGAACGCGATGGTGATCCTGGATATCCTT
>CAJVWY010000016.1 GCA_913009925.1 uncultured bacterium | reverse complement strand
TCGCCCAGCTGTACCGGTATTTCCCCAAGCTTTGTCCTCCATATTGCGGACTGGAGATAAATTTTCGGAGGATAAAGAACAACCCCAGGATAAAGTATTACACCCAGGCGGAAGTGGTGAACATCTCGGGCGTCGAGGGTGATTTCGAGGCCTCCATAAAGCTGAACCCCAGGTTCATAAACGAGAAGTGCACAGCCTGCGGCGAATGCGTCGAGGTCTGCGATGTAGACAGGCCCAACGAATTCAACTACGGCATGGATAGCACCAGGGCCGTTTACCTGCCGCACGACCAGGCGTTTCCCATGAGGTATGTCATCGATAGCGACGCCTGCAAGGGCGAAGCTTGCGCCAAGTGTGTCCAGGCCTGCAAGTACGGGGCCATCGACCTGTCGATGCAGTCATCCCCGGTGCAGGTGAAGGTTGCCAGCATCGTCTATGCCACCGGCTGGAACCCTTATGACGCCGCCAAGATCGAGAACCTGAACTTCGGCACAGCCAGGAACGTTATCACCAATGTGATGATGGAGCGGCTGGCGGCGCCAAATGGCCCCACCAAGGGCAAGATACTCAGGCCCTCCGACGGCAAGGAAGTGAAGAGCATCGCTTTCGCCCAATGCGCCGGCAGCCGTGACCAGAACAACCTGGACTACTGCTCGGCCGTATGCTGTATGGCATCACTGAAACAGGTCACCTACCTCAGGGATAAATCACCGGATGACACGGAGGCGACAATCTATTACATCGACCTCAGGACCCCCGGAAAATATGAGGACTTCCTCAAGAAGGTCGAGGATGACGAGAAGGTCACCATGACCAAAGGCAAGATAGCCAAGATAGAGGAAGACGCGGACAGCGGCGACGTCATCATCACCGCCGAGGACATTCTTGGCGGCGGCAAGATCGAAAAGAAGTACGACATGGTCGTCCTGGCGGCGGGCATGGAGCCTTCGGCGGTCAGCGACGACCTGGGCGGCGTCAGCAAGGAGGACAACGGTTTCATCATCTCCGCGGCCAAACCCGGGGTGTATGCCGCCGGCGTAGCCCGTGGTCCCGGGGACGTGTCCCAGTCGGTACAGATGGGAACCGGATGCGCGCTGAAAAGCCTGCAGAGCGCCAAGGGAGGGGAGTAGATATGGCTGGAGAGAACACGGCATCGGAGAAGGCAACGGAAGAGGCCGCCAAGCCCAAGCTGGGCGTCTACATATGCTCGGACTGCGGCATCGGCGACTCCCTTAACCTGGAGGAGCTGGAGAAGATAGCCAGCGGCCAGTACAAGGCTCCGGTCTGCAAGACCAGCGCCTTCCTCTGCAACCAGGAAGGCGTGGACCTGATAACGAGTGACATCAATAACGAGGGCGTCAATCGCATCGTCATCGCCGCCTGTTCGGCGCGAGTGAACACGGATGCCTTCGATTTCGACCCCCTCAGCTACTACACCGAGAGGGTAAGCCTGAGGGAGCAGGTAATCTGGACCCAGGAGCCCAACGACGAGAATACGCAGATGATGGCTGAAGACCAGCTGCGCATGGGCATTGTCCGGGCGCAGAAGGCCAAACCGCCGGTCCCGCATATCGAGCCCATCTCACGTACGGTGATGGTGATCGGCGGCGGCACTACGGGTATCAACGCCGCCCTGGAGACCGCCAGGGCCGGCAGTGAGGTCATCCTGGTGGAGAAGGAGGCGGAGCTGGGAGGCTGGGCCCGCAAGATGTACAGGGTTCTGCCGGAAAGGGCCCCCTTCGAACAGATTCAGGAATCAGACATCGGCGACAGGATAAAGGAAGTAGAGGCCAACGACAGCATCAGGGTGCTTACCTCGGCGCACATCGACAAGATCGCCGGTGAGCCCGGTAAATACGAAGCAACCATCACCGCCGGAGGCAACACTACCACGGAGAACCTGGGGGCCATCATCATGGCCATCGGCTGGCGGCCCTACGACGCCAACAAGCTGGAGCACCTGGGTTATGGCAAGTTCAGGAATGTGGTTACCAACGTGGAGATGGAGGAGATGGTCACGGCGGCGGAAGGCAAAGTGAAACGCCCCTCGGACGGACAAACCGCCCGGCGGGTCGCCTTCCTCCAGTGCGCCGGGCAACGGGATCCGGACCATATACCATATTGCTCCACCGTATGCTGCCTGACCTCGCTCAAACAGGCGCTGTATGTGACAGAGAGCGACAAGGACGCCGGCGCCTACATCATCTACAAAGACATGCGCACCCCCGGCCTGTACGAGAACTTCTACAAGGCCGCGCAGGACAATCCGGGTGTGATGCTTACCAAGGGCGAGGTCCTCAACATCGAAGAGGACGGCTCGGGCAATATCATCATGGAAGTGGACAATACCATGCTGGGCGAGAAGGTACGTATAGAGGCCGACATGCTGGTGCTGGCCACCGGCATGGAGACCAACATGATGCCCGCTGACCGGGACGTCAATGACCTTACGCCCGAGTACGTGGGCAAGTGGAAGGAAACGGAGACCCAGGATGGCATCATCAAGGAGGTCATCGCTGACCCGGTGGTGCTGAACCTGGACTACCGCCAGGGTCCGGAGATGCCCTACCAGAGTTATGGTTTCCCCGATTCCCATTTCATCTGCTTCCCCTACGAGACCCGCAGGACCGGTATCTACGCCGCGGGAGCGGTGCGGGCGCCGATGACGGGCCTGCAGGCGATAGCCGACGCCTCGGGCGCGGCGCTCAAGGCCATCCAGTGCCTGGAACTGACATCACAGGGCAAGGCGGTCCATCCCCGCGTGGGAGACCAGACCTTCCCCGAGATCAATTTCAATACCTGTACTCAATGCCGGCGCTGTACGGTTGAATGCCCCTTCGGCGCGCTCGACGAAGACGAGAAGGGAACCCCCAAGACCAATACCTACCGCTGCCGCCGTTGCGGCACCTGCATGGGTGCCTGCCCGCAGAAGATAATATCCTTCAACGATTACACCATCGATATGATCGCCTCCATGATGAAAGCGATAAATGTTCCGGACGACACGGAGAAACCCCGGTTCATAGCGCTTATCTGTGAGAACGATGCCTATCCATCCATCGATATCGCCGCGTTGAACCGCATGAAGTTCAGCCCCTTCTTCCGCTTCATAACCCTGCGCTGCCTGGGAGGAACCAACCTGGTATGGGTCGCAGAATCGCTCTCGACCGGGGTAGACGGCATTATCCTCATCGGTTGCAAGTACGGCGATGACTACCAGTGCCACTTTATCAAGGGCAGCCAGATGTGCAACGAACGTCTGGGCAAGGTCCAGGAGACCCTGGGCCGCCTGATGCTGGAAGCGGAACGCGTAAAACAGGTTGAGCTGGCAATGAACGAATGGGATCAGATTCCCCAGATCCTCGATGACTTCGCCGAAGAGGTCAAGGGGTTCGGGCCAAATCCGTTCAAGGGATTCTAGGAGGAGCTATGGCAGACGAATCGGTTGAGAAGAAGGATGAATCAGCTGAGGGCGCCGACGCCGCAGCTGAACAAAAGGAAGAAGCGGCTGAAGTGACCTCGGAAGAGGCGGCTCCGGTCGCCGTGGATGTCCCTGCAGAAACGGTGACTCCCGACATCGGCTTTGTCAAAGACGTGATCAATTCCGGCGGCGCCGACCTGAAGAAGTGTTACCAATGCGCCACCTGTTCAGTGGTCTGTAATCTGACACCGGACGACAACCCCTTCCCGCGCAAGGAGATGCAGTGGGCTCAGTGGGGCCTCAAGGACAAGCTGATGGGAAGCCCCGATATCTGGCTCTGCCATCAGTGCAGCGACTGCGTGGCCCAGTGCCCGCGTGACGCCAAGCCCGGCAAGGTACTGCAAGCCGTGGCCAAGATGACCATCTCCAACTATTCGATCGGTGGTGTGACCAAAGCGCTGGGCAACATCGGCGGCACCATCCTGATGGCCATCATCCCCATCGCCGTAATCCTGATAGCCATAGCCGTCCAGGGGAACTTCTCCGGTATCCCCCGGCCAGGAGGTGAGATCGTATATTCCGAATTCATGGACATCTACCGGGTTATCGATCCCCTGTTCACCATCGCTGCTATCTTCGCGGTTATCATGTTCATAGTCGGCGGCAGAAAATACTGGAAAGACATGATGACGCGTTACCAGGCTGCCGGCGGCAAGGTTCCGGCCAAGGGCTTCTTTGCCAACCTGGGACCCACGCTCAGCGAGTTGATGGCTCACAAGCGCTTCCGGGAGTGCGATGAGACCAAGGACCGGGCCAACGCCCACCTGCTGGTATTCTATGCTTTCCTGGGATTGGCTTTGACCACGGCCTGGGCTGTCCTGTATATCGATTTTCTGCATATAGAGTCTCCCTTCGCCCTGTCCAACCCCATCAAATGGCTGGGGAATATCAGCGCCGCCGCCGGTATCATCGGTATCACCATGGTGATAATCTATCGCTTCGTGCATTCCGAGAAACTGGGCATGGGCAGTTACTTCGACTGGCTGCTCATCCTCACCATCCTGTTGATCCTGGCCAGCGGCATCGGCGCCGAGATGCTGCGTCTGGCCGATTTGGCGCCGGCCGCCTACATCGTTTACGCCATCCATCTTATGAGCATCCTGTTCCTGTTTATCTATGCGCCGTTCTCCAAGATGGCGCACATGGTCTACAGGTTGGTGGCTCTGGTGTTCGCCCGGGCCACCGGCAGGGACGTAGGCGTTGGTGTATAGCCGGATGCAGATGGTGATATGAAGGAAGAAGACCAGGAACCCACAGGCGGGAAATCATCGCCGGCCGGCGCCGGCAACAGTCCGGTGGTGCCCAAACAGCTTACCCTGGAGTCGCGGATCAGGTTCCGCTGTCACCCGGGCATCGACTGTTTCACCCGTTGCTGCAGCGACATCGATATCATGTTGACTCCCTATGACGTCCTCAGGATGAAACATCGCCTGGGGATATCATCCGACGAATTTCTGGAGCGGTACACGCGCTCGCGCATCGAGGAGAAAACCGGCTGGCCCCAGCTGCTGATCAAGATGGAGGAATCGTCAGGCAGGCCCTGCCCCTTCGTGACCCCGGACGGTTGCACCATATATACGGACAGGCCGGCCATGTGCCGCTATTACCCCGTAGGCCAGGGAATCCACCGCAAGCAGGTCGACGACCAGGTGGTGAACGAAGAGTTCTATATGCTCATCAGGGAGGAACACTGTCATGGGTTCAACGAAGATCGGCAGTGGACCATAGCCGAATGGCGCGAGAACCAGGAGGCTGAATATTATGACCGGATGGCCGGCGAATGGAAGGACCTGTTCGTTCGCAGTATCACGCGCGATGAGGAAAAGGACGGACGCCGGCAGACCATGTTCTTCCTGGCCAGCTACAACCTGGACCAGTTCCGCCGCTTCGTCCTGGAAAGCCGCTTCCTGGAGACTTTCCAGATCGATGAGGAGGAGACCGCTGCCGTACGGGAGGATGATGTTGAGCTGATGAAGCTGGCTTTCCGCTACCTCAGGTACCTTTTCGGGGTAGAGAAGACGCTGTCCCTAAAGGATGGGGTTTTGCCAGAGGAGAAACCGGGCGGGGAAAGCGCCTGATCCCTCCAGGAATCTCATTCCGGCTGGGCGGCAGGCCGGAGCCTTCTCCTGCGGGCGTTGTAAGCGCCGGCAAAGGCGATGATGGCGATGGCGGTGACTACCGCCATGGAGATAACGCACATGGGGCAGACGGCCCCCAGTACGAATATCTCGATATAGGTAAGATAGGCGGAGAACACCAATCCGAACAGCGCGGCGGCCAGCAGCAGCCAGACCGTCCAACCCCCCAGGTACCTGCCGGATAACATCATCCCGCAGATGGCGGCAAAGAAGATATAACCGGCCAGGCCGACTCCGGCTACCGGTATGCCCCACATCTCCGAATACACGCTCTGGTTCACCGCAGAGCAGTTCACCAGCTCGTTGACGTTGCAGGGAGCATCGCTGTCAGCGGAGTAGTGCTGGTAAACGGCATAGCCGGCGTCGATGCTCCCCAGCAAGGAAAGTAAAATGATGGCGATCAGAACCGCTTTGGTAAGGCGCATGGCATCCTTGTCGTCGGTATATTCAGGATCGGAATAATCAGTCCATAGTTTACCGAAAAAAACCCTGTTCATCCGGAGTTCGGCACGAAAAGCGGCAGCGGTGGCATTGAGCAGCCAAAATCAATAAAATCAGTTGCAGTACGGAGAGGTGGCCGAGCCGGCTGAAGGCGATCGCCTGCTAAGCGATTAAGGGGGTATAAACCTCCTTCGAGGGTTCGAATCCCTCCCTCTCCGCCATTTTTCACTTATGAAAGCCGCCGGAGATGACATACCGTTTCAGGCTGACTTCTCCTGGTAGCTCAAGTTAAGCTCGCCCAAATCGGGGTAGGAAGAAACTTGAAGTCGAAAGTTCGTGAAGGCCGAACGGGGTTCTGTGTCCCGCGAAGGAGAACGAGATGAGACGGATTCTGCCCACATCGTTTTATAACCCCCTCACCCTGATCGGTTCGGTGATAGCAGGTTTCAACCTGTGTCTGATCATCTTGCTCCTGTTCATCAATATGGTGTCTACCCGTCCCAGCCCCTACGCGGACCTGATAATCCTGCTTATGCTGCCGGTTTTCGTGCTTTTCGGTATTACGCTTATCACCATTGGCATTGTCAGACAGCGCCGAAGGCGGAAGGCCGGGCTCGCTAAAGAACAACGCCTGCTGGTCATTGATTTCAATAACGCCCGGCAACGTACCCTGGTGATACTTCTCTCAGTTGCCTTTATCATTTTATCTCTGACTTATGCTTTCGTTATGTACCAGGGATATGAATTCGTCGAATCAGATTACTTCTGTGGCCAGGCCTGCCATTACGTAATGGGACCTGAATATACCGCCCATGCCGATTCGTATCATTCAAAAGTCGAATGTTCAGCCTGCCATGTTGGCACGGGTACCAATTATTTTTTGCTTTCGAAGCTCAGGGGAATCAACCAGTTGACCGAACTCCTGTTGAATGATTATTCGCGGCCTATTCCCGTGCCGCTCACCGATCTCAGGCCTTCAGAACAGATCTGTGGAACCTGTCATGCCCCTGAATACCCGCTTACTACGATCCAGGAACAACGGACGTTCTACCTGCCTGACGAAAGTAATACCCCCTGGAAGATAGGTATTTTATTCAAAGCGGCGGGAGGTAGTGTGGAAACCGTTAATCTTTCGCGGATGCACTGGCATTCTTCGGTGGCCAGGGAGATTGATTACGCCACCGCAGACCCCAAACGTGAAGAAATCCCCTGGATACGAGTTGTGGGCCTGGATGGCCGGCAGACGATCTATTTTGCCAAAAACAGCAAGTCCCGCCAGCAGGCCCCCGCCGGCTCCCAGACTTTCAAGATGGATTGCAACGACTGTCATAACCGCACGGGACACGACTTCAGTCCGTCCGATAAAATCGTCAACCGGCTCATCAACAAGAATTCGATCGACCCCTCTTTACCGGGAATAAAAAGCATCGCCTTAAAGGCTCTGGACGGGACCTATGCCACGCAGGATGATGGTTTAGCCGCTATCGAAACCACTATCACCGGTTATTACCGGAAGAACCACCCGGATGTATACGCTTCCCAGAAATCGAAGATCGAAGAATCAATCAAGGCGGTTCAGGACGCCTATAAAAAAAATTATGACCCGGTCATGAGAACCTCCTGGAAAGCTTTTCCCGACAACGCCGGTCATATGTACACGGCGGGCTGCTTTCGCTGCCATGACGACAACCATGTGAGTAACGACGGAAAGGTGCTTTCCAGGGACTGCTCTCTCTGTCATCTCCTTTTGGAACAGCAGAATGGAACGGAGCCCAATCAAATTAAACTGACCAACATTCAATATCCCCATCCTGTTGATATTGGCGATGCCTACAAAGAGAAATACTGCAGCGACTGTCATGGCTCTTCAGAAGACAAGCAATCCACTCCCTGAAGTTGCTCCCTGACGCCGGGTCGAGAGGCAACGGGGCGCTTGGTTTTTCGTCAAGGTCACTTATTCGATATACTCATATAGCCTTAAACTAATTATTCCGGATTCAGGTAATGATAAAGGAGCCAACGTTGGCAGCGGCAAAAAAAGGTGACTCGGTCAAGGTCAACTATACCGGTAAGCTGAACGACGGAACGGTATTCGACAGCTCCCAGGACCGTGAGCCGCTACGGTTCACCATCGGTTCCAGACAGCTGATACCGGGGTTCGAGGACGCGGTCTCGGGTATGCAGGCAGGAGACAGCGCCATCGTGAAGATACCTGCCGACAAGGCATACGGCCCCCACCAGCAGGAGCTCATCATGACGCTCAACCGGGACCAGTTGCCACCGGAATACCAGCCGTCGGCGGGAGATGTGCTTCAGTCGCAGGCCGATGACGGCCGCCCCATGATGGCCAAGGTCATCGAGGTAAACGAGTTGGAGTTGAAGGTAGACGCCAACCACCCTTTGGCCGGCGAGGACCTCGCCTTCGAGATAGAGCTGGTGGAGATAGAGGAATAACTACCAAGGGCGCCCGTAGCTCAGCCGGATAGAGCGTTTGACTACGAATCAAAAGGTCACAGGTTCGAATCCTGTCGGGCGCGCCATTTTTAAGTAATCCAGCCCGACGACCAGGGGATACCATGCCCGTTGCCGACAATCCCAGGAGATTCATGAAGCTGGCCCTGGAGAAGGCACGGCAGTCGGCAGGCAGGGGGGAGGTCCCCGTAGGCGCGGTTATCGAGCGTGGGGGGGAGCTGGTGGCCGCTGCCGGGAATGAGCGGGAACTGCGTAAGGACCCTACCGCTCACGCCGAGATAATCGCCATCCGGGAGGCGGCTAAGACACTGGGAGGCTGGCGGCTGGCCGGTTGTTCCCTGCACGTGACCATAGAGCCGTGTCCCATGTGCGCCGGCGCCATCTACCAGGCCCGCATCGACCGCCTGGTGTATGGAGCGGCGGATGGCAAGGCGGGTGCTGCCGGGACGCTTTTTAATATCACCGGTGATATCAGGCTCAATCACCAGGTGGAGGTGGAGTCCGGCGTCCTGGCCGAAGAATCAGCCGCCCTGCTCAGGGAGTTCTTTGCCACCAGGCGGTCATGAGCTGCCGGCGATCCTGTAAGGGTGGAGAGCTCCGCTCCTGATACTGTAAACTAGTCCCAGCACGGCTCCATGTCTTCAGCGGAGGGGTGGCAGAGTCCGGTTGAATGCGGCGGTCTCGAAAACCGTTGTGCCTCTTTATGGGGGCACCGTGGGTTCGAATCCCACCCCCTCCGCCAAGTTTACATCTGTTCCCTCTCTATTATTTCGCACCCCGATAATGCAATCCAGTGTATGTACATTAGCTGTAATCATCAAAGCGGGGCCATACCTGCAGGTCCAGAGCGAAAATTAACAATACTTATTGACTTGCATTAATCGTGAATATAGAATGTGAATACATATATGGCTATTAATATATTATTAATGGCTAATATATGGATGGGGGGCATAATATAAAACGGGCCAGGGGAGGAACTTCATGAAGTCAATTTGGGCAAAACTCCTGCTAATCGTTCCATTAATCCTAATTATCGCCGCCGCCGTAATTTTCTCCCAGTTTATTTTCGTGCCGGAGGGCAACGCCGCCGTCAATGTTTATGATGCCAATGTACACATCTACGACGACGCTACAGGTGGCGATTGCACCAGCGTCGGCATCTGGGACTGGCCAACCAAGACCTGCACCCTTACCACCGACCTTCTGTTTGCTGATAACGGTCTGGAGATCGCCGGTGACGGAATAACCCTGGACGGAAACGGGCATACGCTTACCGGCACTTCCACCGGCAACGGCGTATATTCCTTCGGATACAACAATGTGACCATAAAGAATGTCACCGTAACCGGGTTCCGTATCAAGGGTATAGCCATATCCAACTCCAATGGTGCCACTGTGATAAACAACAATGTCATCGAGGATTATTTCGGGATCCTCCTGTACAATTCCAGCGGCAACACGGTCAGCGGCAACACGGTGCTGGCCAGCGGCAATCAGGCGATCAGTTTCAATATCAACTCCAACGACAACCTGATTACGAACAATTACGTCCGGCAGGAGGCGAGCTATGGCAGCGGCATCTCCATCTGGGCCTCCAGCGGCAACATCATCAGAGGCAATGATGTGTCCTCCAAAAAAATGTTCGGCATCGGCGTAGTCGGCACCAACAATGACATCAGGGACAACATCGCCTCCAACAGCGCCTCCGGTATCACCCTGGGACGGTTCGCGCAGGTGACCAGCGGCAACACCGTCGTCGGAAACGTGATCACCAACAACAAGTACGGGGTCTGGTTCTACGAGGGCACCGATAACATCGTCACCGGCAACACCATCTCCAACACCGTTCTGAACGCCATCCGGGTGCTTTACTCCGACAACAACTACATCTATAACAACAAATTCCTGTCCAACGCCATCCCGGTGAGCATCGAGGGGACCAGCACGGGTAACATCTTCAACCTGGCGGCGCCCGCGGGCGGCAACTACTGGGATACCTGGACCTCTCCCGATGCCAACGGCGACGGCTTCGTGGATAACCCCCTGGTGTTCAGCGGCGGGCAGGACGGCCTGCCATATACGACGCCGGACGGCTGGTGCAAGAAGCCGTCCCTCAATCTGAGTTGGCAGAGTGTGTACTGGGCCGACATTGCTGAATACAATGCCGGCATCCTGTCGGTGAATTATACGGTGGACAGTTTCTTCGATGTCTATTACGGGCGGATAGTCGCTTCGGTCAACACCAACGCGATCACCCTGGTTACGCCCTTGCCACTGGATATCGGTGAAACCATAAACGCCGGCACCGGCGGTTCCCTGCCGGTGACGCTCAAATACCAGATACCGCCAGGAGTGACCACCTTCTCCAGCACCATCTACGCGGCGGCGGACGATGTCTGCGGCAATACCTACTATTACCCGGGACCGCCTCCCGTTATCTGATACATGACCGGCAACGCGCTGTAACCGGGCGGCCTCCTTCAGGGAGGCCGCCCGTTCATTGCGGGCCGCATTCCCCCGGCGTCGACCAACGGGATTCGTGGACAACCATTGAGGGTATGGATACCATGAACGGAAGTTTAGAGCAGGAATACTCACTGTAACCGACAATGGTTCATAGGCAGTATCACGGGAATGTCAAACCATGATCGGAGGCAGGAATGGTTGTAGATTCGATGAACATCACAGGCAAGGCAGCGTCCGTGGAAGCGATGCGCGCCGCCTGGGGGTGGTTCCTGGCGATGGGCATCATTCTAATCACCCTGGGCATCGTGGCCATCGGCGTGCCCATAGCCGTATCCGTCACCATGACCGTGTTTCTTGGCATTATCGTGTTCATCGCCGCCGCGGTGCAGCTGATCCATGCCATAGCCGCGCACCGCTGGGGTGGTTTTTTCCTCCATATCCTGGGAGCGGCGATCTATGGAATTTTCGCCATCGCCCTGCTGGGCGACCCGGAGAGGGGGGTGACGGCCCTCACCCTGTTGCTGGCCATGTATTTTCTCATCTCCGGCTTTTTCAAGATACTTCTGGCCATCATCTCGCACGGGACACCCAATTGGGGCTGGATCCTGTTCAGCGGCCTGGTCAATTTGGTTCTGGGCGCTCTCATCTGGTCCCAGTGGCCCGGCAACTCGAATTGGGTCATCGGCCTGCTGGTAGGAATAGAGCTGCTGCTCGGCGGCTGGGCCATGCTGATGCTGTCCATCGCCGCCAGGTCGGCTCCAGCCGACCCCGCCGGTTAGGCGCCTGCACCGCTCCGCGTATATAATCTGTCTCAGCATATGGACAGTTATGCCGGAAATGCAGGAGAGGTGTCCGAGATGGCCGAAGGAGCACGACTGGAAATCGTGTAGGCGGGGTTAACTCGTCTCGAGGGTTCGAATCCCTCCCTCTCCGCCATACGCGCCCGTAGCTCAGCTGGATAGAGCGTCGGCCTCCGGAGCCGAAGGCCAC
>CAJVWY010000015.1 GCA_913009925.1 uncultured bacterium | reverse complement strand
TGATGTGTTGAATATCTGTGACTATCTGTTTTTTTTTTTTTTTTTAAGGATACGGCGACCACCGAGATCTACACTCTTTCCCTACACGACGCTCTTCCGATCTCGGCTCGGAGTGGATGATGGAAGCGCTGGGTGAGGTGATCTGCGATGAAGCGGGCAAACCGATCCGCATGAGTGGCACGGCTCAGGATATAACCGAACGGCAACGGGTTGAGGAGGAGATCTCCAGGAGCGAACAACGGTTCCGTGATCTTTTCGAAGGCGCCCCGGACGCCATCTACCTGGCCGATCCGGAGACGGGTTTGCTGGTGGGAGCCAATGAGGCCGCCGCCGAACTTGTGAAAAGGCCGGTGAACGAACTGATAGGCATGCACCAGTCGCAGCTGCATCCCGCCGAAATGGATGATTGTTCCCAGCAGGTTTTCCAGCAGCACATCCGTGAGTCTATCGAGAACGGCAAGGTTGCTCCCACCGAATGCGAGGTCATCCGTTCAGACGGAGTGCGGGTGCCGGTGGAGATAACGGCGCAGATGATATACCACCAGGGCAAGCCGGTATTCCAGGGCACCTTCCGCGATATTACCGAACGAAAACAGGCCGAAGACGCCATCAGGGCATCGGAGATGAAGTATCGCGAACTTTTCGAGCAGGCCACTGACGGCATTTTCGTCATCGACGCCGATACGGCGGAGATAATGGACATAAACACCTTCGCCCTCGAGCGCCTCGGTTACTCGAAGGAAGAGATGGCAGGCATGAAGATCACCGAGATCAATCCGCCGGAAGAACAGCTGGCTATAAGGGAGAGGTTCGAGCGGCAGGTGGCGGGGGAGACCGTGACCTTCGAAACCTTGCACAAGCGCAAGGATGGCAGCTGGGTGCCGGTGGAGATAACCTCGAAGATGATAACCCACGGCGATTCAAAGACCCTCCAGGCGATAGTCCGTGATATCACGGAGCGCAAGCAGGCGGAGGCGGAGCTGCGTGAGAGCGAGGAGAACTACCGGGCCCTGTTTGAGGAATCACCGTTCGCTTTGGCGATCCACACCAACGAAATCATCGTCAATGTAAATCAGGCCGCCGCTGACATGATGGACGCCGATTCTCCCGAAGATCTGATCGGCAGAAAGGTAATCGAATTCGTGCATCAGGACTACAGGCAGGTGGCGGCGGAAAGAATGAAGGCGGTACTGGTTAAGGATGTGCACATCCCGGTGGTGGAGGAGAAGTTCATCAAAATGGACGGCAGCGTCATCGATGTGGAGATATCGGCGATGCCCGTGAACTATAAGGGCGAGAAGGCGGTACAGGTAGCCTTCCAGGATGTCACTGAGAGAAAACAGCTGGAGGAGCAGTTGAGGCAGGCGCAGAAGATGGAGAGCATCGGCACCATGGCCGGAGGTATCGCCCATGACTTCAACAACTACCTTACCGCCATCGAGGGCTATATCGACCTGAGCCTGATGGACATACCCGAGAACAACCCCGTAAGGGAGGAGCTGCTGGAGGCGCGCCGCTCCGCCGACCGCGCGGCCAATCTCACGCGCCAGCTACTGCTGTTCAGCCGTCGTGAGCCCATGGATCTGAGGCCCACAGATCTCAGCCGCGTCATCAGCGACATACAGAAGATGATGGACCGCCTGTTGGGAGAAAAGTACATACTGGCCCTCGACCTGAAGGAGAGCGCCTGGACCGTAAAGGCCGACGCCGGCCATCTGGAACAGGTGATCATGAACCTGATAATGAACGCGCGCGACGCCATGCCGGGCGGTGGTGAGATCAGGATAAGCACGGAGAATGTCCGGGTGGACGGTGATTACGCCAGGGAACACGCTGACGCCACGGCGGGCAGCTATGTATGCCTGATTGTAAGCGATGAGGGCTCGGGCATGGACAAACATACCCTGTCACATATCTTCGACCCGTTCTTCAGCACCAAGGGCGGCAGGGAGGGCACGGGGCTGGGGCTTTCCGTGGTGTATGGGATCGTCTCCCAGCATGGCGGCTGGATCGACGTGGACAGTTCTCCGGGGCGCGGCACCATCTTTCGCGTGTTCATTTCCGCCATGCCCCTGGAGCGGGAGCAGGAAACAGGAGTACAGGGCCTGGTGGAGGACCTGAAGGGCAATGGTGAGCGGGTCCTGCTGGTGGAGGATGAGGACGCGGTGAGGGCTCTGGCTAACCGCCTGCTGTGCGAATATGGTTACCAGGTTTACGCCGCCGTTGACGCCGATGAGGCGGGCCGTATCTTCGAAAAGGAGAAGGGAGACTTCGACCTGGTGTTCAGCGACGTGGTCCTGCCCGGCGAGGATGGTATCAGCTTCGTGGGACGGCTGCGCCGGCAGAGGCCGGATCTTCCTGTGCTGCTCGCCAGCGGTTACAGCGGTGACGAGACCAACCGTAACGAGGTAGAACAGCAGGGCTACCGGTTCATGCAAAAGCCCTACTCACTGAATATGCTGATGAAGACCATCAAGGACCTGCTTCAAAGCAACTGACGGCTCAGCCCATCGGCTGTTCCTTCCAAACCTTGGCAACAGCCCGCCCTAATGACTTCCTCCCCGGTTACGATGAATAAACCAGAGGCAAAAACCATGGTCTTCCGGGGCGGCAGGCAACGGGTAAGGGACGCGTAATTATCAGCAATCACCTCTTCAAGGTAATAATCGTGGCAGCCATAGTGGTATTGGTCACCGCCATGGCCTACTATCACGATTTCGGGGATTGGGCCTCAGGCGAAGCGTCAGCCGGGAACCAGCCGGTCATTTCCAGGGATTCCGGGTTCTATGGTGCGAACGCCGGTACCAAGTTTTTACATCAGAGCGACCTGGCATGGCCTATCGGCGCCGCGGAACTATCCGGGGATTTTGCCGGTGAAGTGCGGGTAAGGGTGGGTGAGGTTGCCAGGGGTAACGCCGGCGCCGACCTGATCTTTCTCCGGGACGGTGAGGGCAGGTATTACAGTTTCGGTATCTACCCGGGAGAGCACCGCTGGCAGCTTTTCGACTCTACGCGGAAGACGGTTGTCGCCCGGGGTTATGAGCCGGAAGGTATCGAGATGTGCAGATGGTACGTTCTTCGGGTGAAAGTCAGCGATGGCATCATCAGGCTGTATATCGATGGCGTGGAAAAGACGCCCACGGAGGGAATCCCTGCAAATATCGACAGCGGCGGCATCGCGCTGAGAGTAAGGAGCAGTGACGCCCTGTTCGATGATTTCAGTGTCCAGCAGGATGGGTCGGGATTTGCCGTGGGGGATGATTTCTCCGGCGGCTCGGACAACTGGAACACAGGCACCGGCAGTCTGTGGACCGTGGTCGGTAAAGGTGATGAGGCAGCGTATCGGGGAAACGTTCTCGTCGGCGCCTCGGCCCTCATGAGTAAACAGGTCTCACCCGAGTTCTCTGATTATTTCGATATGATGGAGAAGTCCGGCGCCGGCTATATTCGCATCTTCTTTTCGTGGAGGGATCTGCAGCCCCAGGATGCAGACCATTATTATTGGGATTATATGGACGCCATGATGATAGCCGCCCACGACCGCGGTATCGATGTGCTTGCCAACGTCCTGGATACACCATCATGGGCCGTCGCCGCCGTTAACCGCTCCCAGTATGATGCCTATGCTTTCCCTCCAGAACAAAATGACGATTTGGAACGGTTTGTTCAGGCTGTAGTCGCACGGTATGGTCCCGGCGGGGAGCTTTCCCGGCAGCAGGGCTGGGATGACGGCTACGGCATAACAGCCTATGAGATCGGACCGGAATATAATGTAGGCCGTATCGAAGCCTCTGGCCCCATGCAGTTCACCGGCTGGATGGGAGATCTGGACCAGTATGTCGATTACCTGAAGGCGGGCCATGACGGGGTAAAGGCATTGTGCTCGCAATGTCTGGTCCTGAGCGGGGGAGCCGCGGACAATGTCAGTCCCGAATACCAGGCCCAGACGGATCCCAGCGGTACACGTCAGTATCTGTGGCAGGGTGTCGAGGACCTGTATCGTGCCATCCAGTCCAGGCATCCGGATGACCCGGACGCTGCCGACCGCTACTTCGACGTCCTCAATATCCATACATACCAGTGGTTCACCTTCAGCAACGCCGGGCGGTCACCCGACAGCTTCCGTAATTACAGCTTCCCTGATGCTTACTGGTACCGGGATCGGATCAACAATGTCATCGGTGTGATGGAGCGTTATGGCGATGCGGACAAGAAGATATGGTTGACGGAGGTTGCTTATGCCAGCGAGGACAACGGTGATCCGAACAGGGGATATCTTCCGGAGTCCGGGCAATCGGGGGCGTTAAAGATGATTTACCGCGAGTCGGGCAGGTTCCCACAGGTGGAAAGGGTTTTCTGGTGGAGCGGCGTCGACGGCTGCACTTATTCGGGGCTGCTGCGCCGCGATCTTTCGCCGAAACCGGCGTTCAGGATGTTCACAGTCCTCAGCCACCGCAACGATGAAGACTGAGTGCGCCCGCCGGCCATGGTAGCCGCCCGGCCGGTCCGGACGGCGTTTTTTCTGCTAGAATCACGTCGTTACCTCATCATGGCACGCAGTCAGGTTGCCAGGTTCCCATGAACGATCTGATGACAGGAAAACGCAAGATTATCATCGACCTTGCCATCATCACCCTGGCAGTCCTGATCTTGACGATGCCGTTCATTAATCAGGCCGTGCATCTCGACGATCAGGAGTTTCTCGACTTCGCCCGGGTCCAGCTCGAACATCCGCTCCAGTTCTATCTTGAAGACCACGGTCACAACGGCACCTACTGGGATGTTTTCAGGACCAGTCATCCTCCGCTGATGTCATCCTATTATGCGGCGGTAATGTGGCTTACCGGTGGTGAGGCGGAGAGGGATTTTCATCTTGCCGACCTCCTGTTCTCTCTAATAGGCGCGTTTTCCATGTACTCGCTGGGGAAGAAGTTCTGCCGTCACCCCCTGTCAGCCGCTCTGCTGCTTGTGGTTTCTTCCGGGTTTGTGGTGATGTCCCACAGCCTCAGGGGTGATCTTCCGGGGCTCGCCTTCTGGCTGGCTGCAACCGCCAGCTACGTCTGGGGTCTGGACAGATCGAGCCGTAAGCTGCTGGCGTTGTCGGCGCTGTTCCTCTTCCTGGCAGTGATGACCGCATACCAGAGTCTATCCCTAATACCCCTCCTGTTTCTGTATGCTTTGCTACGGCGCCGGGTCGGACTGGCGGCGCTGCTGTCGCTGGCGGCTCCGGCGGCGGGATTCGCCGGTTATTACTTCTTTCTCAGGGCGACGGCGGGGGGAGGCCCCCCTATGGCCTATACAATAGGGATCAGTTTCGGCTGGGAAAGGCTGGACCTCAAACTCAGGGCGCTGGTTGTCTTTGTGGGGGGGATGATAGTCTTTCCCCTGGCACTGATACCGGCGTCGCTGGCAAAACGTGCAGACTTGGCGCCGGCCACGCTGCTGAGCGCAGCCGCCGTGCTGGTCGGCGTTCTCATCCCGCTTGGATACGGCAGTCTTACAGTGATCCAGGCTGTACTGTTGGCGCCGATGCTGGTGGCGGGAGTCATCCTGTTCTACCGGGTGGTCAGAGAGGTCGCCGGCGGTGCCGCCGGATGGTGGAGCGGGAAGGGCACGGGCGCCGGCGGGCTTTTTCTCGGAGTCTGGTTGCTGGGGATATCCTTTTATGTGATGATATTCCTTCCTTACGTATCCGTGCGTTACCTGTTGCCCCTGTCCGCGCCGCTCATCCTTATCTTCATCCGCTGCGCCGATGGCCTTTTTGGCCGGAATAAAGCCCTGTTTCATTCATTTTTAGGCGTCACCCTGGCGTTGGGGCTTGCTGTATCCCTGGCAGCGGCGGTGGCCGATTATCGTCTGGCTGGCTCCTTCCGCGATATGGCCGAGCGGTTCAGTGCCAGGTATGAAGGGCGTCAGGGTGATATCTGGTTCCTGGGGGAATTCGGCTTCCGTTATTACATGGAGAGAGAGGGCTTTCGATACCTGTCGGTGAATTCAATAGCGCAGCCGGGCGATTTGGTGATAAGGTCAGAGGAGGCCGCCGGGGTTTACCCCAATATCATCATCCCACCGCCACCGGGCGAATATTCGTTTGTAGTAGATACAATTACAGTGGATGACAGTTTCCCGATCAGGATCAGGAACCCATGGGCCGGTGCCGGTTTCTACAGCCACCGCGGCGGGCCCGTGCCCCTGATGCCCTCGCGGGAAAGGCTGGACCGGTACACCATATACCAGCTGGATTGGTAAAGATGGAATGGAAGACAGAGGCCAACTGCATACTTTTTCGATGGCATCGATACTGGCGAAGCTGAAAACAGCCCGATACAGGGATCTGGCCATCCTGGCCGCGGCGGTGTTGCTGCTGACGGTCCCTTTTATCGGCAAGGCCTTCGACTGGGACGACCGTGAGTTTATCGAGTTCGCCCAAGTGGTGGCCAAGGACCCCACCCAGCTGCACCTGGAGGATCTGAGCTATAAGGGGAATTACTACGAAGAATTCCGCACCAGCCATCCACCACTGCTGTTCTATTACCTCTCCCTGTTTCTCAGGTTGGGTGCCGGCGTCAGTGAACAGCTGTTCCGGGCCGCATATCTGATATTCCCACTCATAGCCGCGGGGTCCATGTATTCGTTGGGGCGGCGTTTTACCAGCTACCCGTTGCTGGCGGCGCTGCTGCTGGTATTCACTGCCGGGTTCATGGTGATCTCCCATACCCTGATGGGTGACCTGCCGGGGCTCGCTCTATGGCTGGCTTCGGTTGCACTGTTCGTTCGGGGCGCGGACCGGGACAGCTGGCGCATTCTTCTGGCATCAGGTGTAGTGATCGCCCTGGCGGTCATGACTTCCTATCAGACACTCAGCCTGGTGCCGTTGCTGCTGTTTTACGTACTGGTGAAGAAAAAGTTCCGGCTCAGGGTCTTCCTGCCGCTGGCCATCCCGATGGCGGTCTTCGGTGTCTATACCCTGTTCAACTATCTGAAGTATGGCGGTCCACCGGTGTTCTCCTATGTTGTGGGTATCAGTTACGGCTGGCAGGATCTGGACATGAAGGTGCGGGCACTGCTGGTATTTATCGGTGGAGCCACAATCTTTCCTCTGGCCATGATTCCCCTCTTCATGAGGAAGAAGGTAGACCTGCTTTTCGGTTTTCTGTTTCTGCCGCCCCTGGTGACGTGGGCGGCCGTCTATTATCTGGGTGTGGGAGATCTGAACGTCTCGCAGGCGCTGGTGCTGGCGGTGATGCTGTCCGCCGGCTTTCTGGTGTTATACAAGCTGTTCGCCAACACCATCAGTGGTTTTCTGCGGCGGTCCAGGGGAGGGAAGGATTGGACAGACTGGCTGTTTCTGCTTGTCTGGTTCTGTGGCGTGCTGACCTATATCGGCGTTTTCCTGCCCTTTGTTACCGTTCGCTTTCTTCTACCGCTGTTCCCGCCTCTGGTACTTCTCTTCACAAGGGAGGTGGAGTCACTCTGGCCGATGAGGCCCCACCTTCGCAGCGCCTTCGTGCTGGTTACCCTTGCTCTGACGTTGGCAGTCGGTCTTGCCACCGCCGTGGCCGATTATCATCTTGCCGGCGCCCAGCGTGAGGCCGCGGAGAGGTTTGGGCGCCGGTTCGCCGGCAGCGACAACAAGGTGTGGGTGTTGGGGGAGTTCGGCTTTCGTTATTACATGCAGAAACAGGGCTTTGAATATCTGGGCGTACGTTCGGTTGCCCATTCGGGGGATATCGTCATAGGGTCCTATATTAATGCCGCCGAGGTCGTGGCGCCGCTGCCGCCCGGTACATACCGGGTCATTTCCGTCGATGAACCGCAGGACAGCTTCCCGGTGCGTCTGATGAACCCCTGGGCCGGCGCCGGCTTCTATGCCCACCTCATGGGGCCGTTGCCGGAGATGATATCGCGGGAGAAGCTGGACGAGTACACGGTTTACAAACTCTACTGGCAGGAAGATGAAGGAGGTACGGATGGTTCGAACTAAAGCCGTGGCCTCCGGTGCTGCCAAGGTACGCCGCACATACATGCCCGTATGGGCCGAGCTCGCCATGGTGCTGGGATTCGCCCTGCTGATGACGTTGCCGTTCATCTTCAAGCCGGTGCACATGGACGACGCCGGCTTTATCAAGTTCGCCCGGGCACGTCAGGTGAACCCCATGGAAATAGAGCTGCGGGACTACACTTTCTTCGGTCAGGAGAACGAAGTGTTCATCGATACCCACCCGCCGCTGGTCTCATCCTACCTGGCGCTGCTCATCGGCATGGACGGGGGTGAATCCGTACCCTTCATGCACCTGGGTTTCCTGCTGTTTCCGTTGATTGCAGCGGCGTCCATGTATTTCCTTTCACGCTTCTTCACCCGCCACGCTCTGCCGGCGGCGCTTCTGCTGATGGCCACACCCGGGGTAGTGGTGATGTCCCACGGGTATATGAGCGATGTCCCCGGTCTTTCATTGTGGCTGGCCTCCATCGCCCTGTATCTCTACGGCCTCAAGCGCAGAAGCCTGCCGCTGATGACGCTCTGTGCCGTGACCATTACCCTGGGGGTCTTTACTTCATACCAGGTACTGAGTGTCATACCGCTTCTGCTGGTCTACGCATTTTTACGCCGTGAGTTGTCGCTGCTGGCCATCCTGCCCTTCGTGCTGCCGCTCAGTTCCTTTTTCAGTTACGACGCCTGGCATGTCAGCGCCGTTGGCTTTCTGCCTCGCTTCTCCTATGGAGTCGGTGAGCCGCTCGCCTGGTATTCTGTGGTGCAGAAGGGTGCCAGCGCCATGCTTGCCATCGGCGGCGCCTTGGTCTTCAGCCTGATGATGATGCGTGTCCTGCTGGCCCGCCGCTGGGACTTCGCCGTGTACCTGGCCTTCCTGGTTCCGCTGTGGGTGTCATTCCTCTATCAATACCTTTCCGGCAGGTACAGTGCAGCCGCGGCGCTGATGACCGTCCTGTTTCTGCCGCTGGGGTTGCTGTTGCTTTACCGCCTCTACGCCGACGGCTGGGAACATATCAGGGTTGGAAGCAGGGATAAACGGATACAGTCGGCCTTCCTGCTGCTCTGGCTCTCGGGTGTCCTTTTTTACGTGATAATCCTTCTGCCTTACTCTTCGGTCAGGTACCTGCTGCCAGCCTATCCGCCGCTGGTTCTGCTTTTTGTACGGCTGGTGGAGGACAGATTCGCCGGTTCCAGGCGCCGGACTGAGAACCTGCTGATGCTCGCAGTGATGACGACTGCGGTGATAGCGCTGCTGGTGGCTATCGCGGATTATGAGCTTGCCAGCGCCAACCGCGACTTCGCCAGGGGGGAAGCCTCGGAGATAAAGGCGGAAGCAGAGGCGCGTGGAAGCCAGGTCTGGTTCGTGGGTGAGTTCGGTTTCCGCTATTACCTGGAAGAGCTGGGGCTCAGGGAGTTGCCAAAAGATACGCTGATCCCCGCCGGGGATATGGTGATACAGTCTCCCCTGGCGGACCCCCGGCCCTTCTCGGACGAACTGGCCGATAATGTGGAGCTTAAACAGGTGATCGGCTACCATGGCCTGCTGCCGATCCGGGTCACCAGTTACAAGGCCAATGCCGGGTTCTATGGGCATTTCTGGGGACTTTTACCCTATTCGCTGGCATCGGGGAACGTGGAGGAGTACCTGGTATACGAGGTGGTTTCATCCGGGGATGAGTCGGAGTAACAGCAGGGGAACGGCGATGGGAGTTGAAAAGAATATTATAATCGGTTAACATCGCCTAATCTGCGCATGTAATGCGCGGACGTAGGGGGGATATTGGTATGCATGGATATTCCCGGAAATGGCTTGAAGCCCGGAAGGGAGGTGGAGGATGAGCAGGAAGCGGATTGCAGTGCTTTTATTGCTGGGCATGGCCATCGCCACCATGTTGGTGCTGGCGATAAACATCCCGGCGCAGGCGCAAAGCTACGGCGCAGTTGGAGGCACCAGCAGCGGTGGAACTCCTAACACAGGAGCAGAGTTGGCGCTGTTCGCCATGGCTGGAGCAGCCCTGATGGGCGCCGGCTACTTCCTTACACGGAAGTCTAAAGCCTAGAGATAATTAAAATAAAGCTTGTCAGAGAACTGCCGTACGGCAGTTCTCTTTTTTTTCCGCGAGAAGCATGGGCCCCCACCAGCTGTCGTTGACACGACCTTGCGATAGAGGGAAACTTCAAACAACATCATAGCCAGCGTAATATATGGCTCCCCTGTTCGTCATATGGGTAGAGGAGGCAGAGATGTCAGGCGCGGATTTGTCAGACAACCAATTGGCAGCTCTCGCCAGCCAGGGTGACGTGGAAGCATACCGCCGGCTGTTCGAGCGCTACCAGAACCCGGTATACAACTTTGTTTACCGGCTGGTTAACAACGCCGAGGATGCCTCTGACGTCGTCCAGAACGCGTTTTTAAAGATGTACACCGTTCTGGGGGAGAGAAAAGACGTGCAGAACTTCTCCGCCTACCTCTACCGGACCGCCAGGAACCTGGCCTACGACGAGATACGCCGCCGGTCAAGGTTCGCGGATGTGGACGAAGAGCTGCTGGCGCCGGAGGACCCGAACATCTACGCGGACCCGCAGCGGGCGTTGATGCTGCAGGAGCAGATGGGGAGGGTACGACGTGCGGCCGGTCAGCTCAACGAGAACCAGCGGGCGGCATTGATACTGAGGGAGCTACAGGACTTCAACTACGATCAGATGTCCGAAGTCCTGGGTTCCAACCGCAACGCGGTGGGGGCTTTGCTCTCCCGGGCCCGGCTCAGGTTCAGAGAGGAGCTCAGGATGGCACAGGTAAGGACAGAACAGGTACCCCCCGGTTGCGAAGCGATCATCGCCATGCTTTCGCCCTATATCGACGATGAGCTGTCCGGTGAGGACAGCGCTATGGTCGACGCCCATCTGGAGGAGTGCACCTTCTGCTCCGCGGCCCTGGAGGAGATGCGTGAGGTATCACGCTCCTTCCGCATGCTCATCCCGGTGGTGCCGCCGCCCGATCTGGCCGAGGCCTTTACCGGCAATCTGCAAAGCCTTGCCGGGCAGGGGGGTGCCGGGTCCGCGACAACGGTAGCGGCGCGACCCTCTCCCGCTTCCTCCGGCGGCGGCGTGGCTGCCAAGGCTCCGTTGTACTCCAGGATATTCCGCAGCAAGATATTGCTGGGCGCAGCGGCGGCCGTGGCGGTATTCGCCATCGGCGCTTTCCTGCTTGCCGGCGATACCAGCAGGGACAATCTGGAATTTAATGATGAGTCTGCTGTGGGAGAGGAGTTTACGGCTATACCGGATCTTTCGCCGGGAAGCGGGGGAATAACGCAGGAGCCCCGGCCGCAGGCGGATGAGCCGGCGGTGGTACCGGTGGAGGAACCGGAAAATATACCAACCTCGCCACAATCTACCGATCAGCCTCCGGCAGGCCGACAGCAGGCGCTCATAACCATCGCCAGGGTGAGCATCAGCCCCAACCCGGTCTGGGAGGACAGCCAGTTCACCGTCACCGCGGTGGTCCAGGGCAGCGCTGCGTCGGTGACAGCGAACATCCAGGGCCTGCTGGATATACCCCTGGTGTACCAGTACAGTGGCTCCGGCCTGGAGACCTGGAGCGGCACTGCCAGAGCCGCCGGCTACGGGACCTTCCCGGTATACATCAATGCCATGGACGCGCAGGGCCTGTCCGTCAGCCAGAACGGCGGCAACCTTACAGTACTCACGTTCTCCGTGGCGAGTCCCCCTCAGCCGTAAGTTTCCACCGCCCCCTTCGTCATAAGGATGTAAACGAAGAGGAGGCGGAGACATGGCCAGTAAATGTTACACCAGGTATCGTGCCGGCGGGTTCAGGGCCAACAGGCCCTTGCGCTCATTGGCGGCGGCGGAAAAGAGGGCCTCCACCGGCAGGCGCGCCAGATCGGAAGAGCGCCGTGGAGGGAAAGCGCGTAGATCTCGGGGGCCGCCGTCTCATGAAAAAAAAAAATTCAGCGATCCGACGAGGTCACCCATGCCGGC
>CAJVWY010000014.1 GCA_913009925.1 uncultured bacterium | reverse complement strand
GTATCTCCAGGGTGCCGAACAGGGGATGGGGACGGATGCTCCACCAGATATGCGTGACCTCGTCGATGGAGCCGCAGGCGAAGAGAGTCTCCACGTAATCCGCGTATTCATCCCAGCCGTCGAAAGGCCCGGGGATGTTGCAACGCGGGAAGAACTTGGTAAACAGCTGGGTTCTGGTGGAATGCAGGTAGGTATAGCGCCCCTCGGCGAACGGTGAATTGGCCGAGAGGGCCAGCAGGAGCGGCAGGTAACAGCGCATGGTGTTGTAAACAGCGATGACGCGCTCATGTCCCCTGACCCCGATGTGTGTATGTGTGCCGAAGGTAGTGTTGCGCCATGCACAATATCTGAGCTGTTCCTCGACCCTGCGATAGTGGGGGGTATCCAGGATGCGCTGATCCTTCCAGTCGGCGAAGGGATGGGTGCCCGATGCGCCAATGGTGATACCCAGGTCAGCGGCCTCCTCGAAAAGACCGATCCGCTTATCCAGCAGGTCGGACTGCGCTTCCTGCATATCGTCGCACTGGCCGGTACAGACCTCGATCTCGGAGGCGATGAGCTCACCACGCGCGTAGGCGCCCATGTGGGGCTCCAGGGCGGCTTTCAGATCCTCGAAGCGATGCGTCAGCTCCAGCGTGTCCGGGTCCAGCAGCTGGAACTCCTCTTCCACGCCGACGGTAAAATCGCGGGACTCATCGAAGCTCGCGGCGAATCTCTCCAGGTTGTTGCCCACGGAAGGCAAGGGCTTATTCCAGCCGCTCATGCAATCGCACCAGGTCTTCGTACTCCTCGCGGCGGATGACAACGCGGGCGTCGCCTTCCTGGACGAATACCACTGCGGCGCGTGGTTGGCCGTTGTAATTATTGGACATGGAGTAGCCGTATGCTCCGGTAGCGGGTGTTACCAGGATGTCGCCGGGCCGCGGGTCCGGCAACTCGGCGTCCTTCACCAGGATATCACCGGACTCGCAATGTTTGCCCGCTACGGTGACCGTCCGCGTCGGCGCTGCTCCGGGACGGTTGGCAAGAACGGCCTCATAACGTGCGCCATAGAGCATGGGTCTGAGATTATCGGACATGCCGCCATCCACGGCGATGTAGGTACGGATGCCGGGTATATCCTTGACGGCCTGGACAGTGTAGGCGGTGAGGCCGGCGTTGGCGACAATGGAGCGCCCCGGCTCCACGGCGATCCTGGGCATTTCCATGCCTACGCGGTCCATTTCATCCCTCACCGTCCCGGTTATCAGGCGGGCAAACTCATCAATGCCTACAGGTTCGTCCGCGGTGGTGTAGGAGGCACCCAGACCGCCGCCGACGTCGACGATGTTGCATACGAAACCAAATCTGTCCCTGCACTCGGCGGCGAAATCCGCCAGGAGGGCGATAGCCCGGACGTAAGGCTCCAGAGAGAATATCTGGGAACCGATATGCATATGAAAGCCTTCAAGCTCCAGGTTCTCCGCCGCCAGGATCCTGGCGGCCACGTCCAGCGCTACACCTTCGGCGAGGCAGAGGCCGAACTTGGAATCGAGCTTTCCCGTCTGGATATAGTCGTGAGTATGGGCCTCGATGCCCGGGGTGATGCGCAGCAGCACGGGCTGCTTCCGTCCATGTTCGCCGGCTATGCTGTCCAGCGCCGCCAGTTCGTCCAGTGAATCGATGACCACGTGCCCTACTTCATTTCGCACATACCTTCCCAGCTCGTCATGGGTATTGGCGTTGCCGTGCGCGTAGATCCGTTGGGGCGGAAACCAGCTTCTCAGGGCGACATGCAACTCGCCACCGGACGCTACGTCCAGCGACAGCCCCTCGGCGGCGACCAGTTGGGTCATGGCCAGACAGGTAAATGCCTTGCTGGCGTAGATTATCTCGTAATCACCGGTATGGGCCGCGAACGCCTGCCGGTAGGCGCGGCAATTGTCCACGATCTGCCGGCGGTCATATATATAGAGAGGGGTGCCGAACTCCGCGGTCAGTTCGGTCACATCGCAGCCGGCGACCTCCAGATTGCCGGCCTGGTTGATCTTGCTCGAATTGGGAAGAGGCGGAACAGCAATGTCCATAGGAGGGGAAATTAACATAGCGCTGCACCGGGGGTCAAACAGGGAAGCCTTGAGCGACTCTCTGCCTCTTTGGTATAGTTGCAAGGAATGGGCGGTCACAAGTTTCAGTTCAAGTCATATCTGGGAGATACGCCTCCCCAGTTTGCCAACCCCAGCGAAGAGGAATGTGCCCGCATCATTGACTATTATGGCATCCCCTGGATGTATGAACCACGCACTTTCGTGCTGGAGCGGGATGACACGGGCAACGTCACCGAAGCCTTTACGCCTGATTTCTATCTGCCGGAACAGGATCTGTTCGTCGAGCTCACCACCATGAAGCAGGCACACGTAACCAAGAAGAATATGAAGATCCGTAAGGTCAGGGAGAGGTTCCCGGAGATAAACATCAAATTATTCTACAAGCGGGACTTTCTCAAGCTGGCGCACAAATATGATCTCCGGACCGGGGATGAATCCGGTGGCGGTTAACCTGCGGACGGGCCGCAGGCTTTTGGGGGCCGCGAGGGGTGGTTCAGTCGCAATTACCTGATTATCAGAGCATGATCGGCGAGACCGAACTGGACGCGACCGAGATCGCCGCGAAGGTCAAGGAGCTGGCGGAAAAGATATCCGAGGATTACCGGGGGCGTGAACTGCTGCTGCTGTCCATCCTCAAGGGCGCGATATTCTTCCTCGCCGACCTTGCCCGCGAGATCACCGTGCCGCTCACCATCGACTTCATCGCCATCTCCAGCTACAAGCGCGACCGCCGCCAGGGGGAGGAGACCAGGAGGGTACGCTTCCTCAAGGATCTGGACCAGGATATCGAAGGTCGCGACATTCTGGTGGTGGAGGATGTGATCGATACCGGCCTGACCCTTAACTATATCGTACAGAGTCTCTGGCTCAGGAACCCGGCCAGCCTGGAGATCGCTACCCTTCTGGACCGTCCGTACCGCCGCCTGGTGGACCTCCCCGTAAAATACCAGGGGTTTCAGGTCCCCGATGAGTTTTTTGTCGGATACGGTTTCGATTACCAGCAGCGGTTGCGGAATCTGCCGTATATAGCCCGCCTGAAACTTTGACGGGTTACAGTATCATGCCGATCATCTGGTCGAGATTGCTCTGGGAGAGGGGGCCGACCCAGAAGGTCTTGATATTGCCGTCGCGATCGATGAAGAATGTCGTGGGGATGCCACTCATAGAGACCTTGCCGGCCTTCTGGTAGGAATAGACTATGTCTCCAGCCGGGTCCAGGCCGATGGGGAATTCGAGTCCGTGTTTATTGGCGAAGTACCGCTGGCTGGCCTCATCATCCTTCACGGCTACCCCTATGAAGATGACCCGGTCCTTGTACTTCTCATAGCCCTTTGCCAGCACCGGTGCTTCTATCTCGCAAGGACCGCACCAGGAGGCGGCGAAGTTGAGGACGACCGGTTTTCCCCTGAAGTCGGACATGGATACCATCTTGCCGTCCAGGGTCTTTATGGTGAAGTCGGGAGCCACCGGCGGAGTGCTGGAGCTGCCGGAGTTGTTGCTACTGTTGGAACTTCCGGACCTCTCGGTGGCGCTGCAACCGGACACGAGCAAAACCGTGGCCAGGATCGTTATCGCAATTGCCGTAAAGAGCACCGGCGATGTGGCTTTTTTCATCAGGGCTGGTTTCCTTCGATGAACAATACGAAGATATCCCGCTGTCTTTTCCGGCGGACCGCCGGAACTAGATCCCTCAGCCGCCGCCAAAGCCCACCGTAACCTTGTCTCCTTCGACGATAACCGGCACCTTGGCTTCTCCCGCGATACTGATGGCTTCCTCTTTCACGGCCGGGTCAGCGGTGACATCATATTCGGTAAAAGGTATGCCCTTACTGGTGAAATCCTCCTTGGCGGCGGTGCAGTAAGGACAGCCGGGTTTGGTGTAGATGACTATACCCTCACTCATAACTCTATATTTTAACACAGTAAGGCGTCAGGTTGCTTTTTACCAGACCCTTTTTAATAATGGGACACCGCTTCTGCCAGCCGATGAACACAGGCTGTGGGTAATCATGCCGACCCCAGGGAGGAATCAATGAGCCAGCGGACATCCGTAATAGCCGGTAACTGGAAGATGAACAAGACCACGTCCGATGCCAGGATATACGTGGAAGAACTGATCGGGCTTGTAGCCGGCAAGGAAGGTGTGGAGATCATCCTCTGTCCTCCCTTCACCTGTCTGGCGGAAGTCAACGCCATGCTCGAGGGTACCGACGTGCGCGTATCCGCCCAGAACATGCATTTCGAGGAGTTGGGGGCATATACAGGCGAGATATCCGCCGGCATGCTTACCGATATCGGCGTCACCGATGTCATCCTGGGGCATTCGGAGCGCAGGGAACACTTCTGCGAGGACGACGAGAGTCTTGCGAAAAAGGTGCCCGCCGCCATCGATGCGGGCATCAGGCCGATCCTTTGCGTCGGCGAGAGTGATGAAGAGAGGGAGGCGGGTTCGACCGAAACCAAGTTGGAGCGGCAGCTGACCCAGGATCTCGCTGGGATCTCCGGAGGGCAGCTGGCCGGCATCATCGTCGCCTACGAGCCTATCTGGGCCATCGGCACCGGCAAGACCGCCACACCGCAGATCGCACAGGAGGCGTGCGCCTTTATTCGTAAGACGCTCGCCGGAGAGTTTACTCCCGCGGCCGCCGCGCAGGTGCGCATCCTCTACGGCGGCAGCGTCAAACCGGGGAATATCACAGAACTGATGGTCGAGGAGGATATCGACGGAGCCCTGGTCGGAGGCGCCTGCCTCACGGCTTCCGACTTCGCCCGGATAGTGGACTTCGGCCGATAGGAGCGGTGGTGTCACGCCAGATACCTTCCCTGGTCTGTCTGCTGGTGATGGACGGCTGGGGGATAGGTCCGCCAGGGCCGGGCAACGCCATTTCCCTGGCCCATACCCCCAACTTCGATCACCTCAGCCGGGAGTACCCGAATACCACGCTGATAGCATCGGGAGAGGCCGTAGGATTGCCCCCGGGCCAGATGGGAAACTCCGAGGTGGGCCACCTGAACCTGGGCGCCGGCCGCATAGTCTTTCAGGATCTTACCAGGATCAACAAAGCCATAGAGGACGGTTCCTTCTTTGACAACGAGGCATTGAACCAGGCATTCATCCGGGCGAATATCGCCGGTGCATCCGTCCATCTGATGGGCCTGCTCTCCGACGGCGGCGTTCACAGCGATATGGGCCACATCAAGGCGCTGGTGGAGATGGCGGGGCGGAAGGGCTGCCAGCGCGTTTTTCTGCACTCCTTTATGGACGGCCGTGACACATTGCCCGAGAGCGGTCTGGGATACATGGAGGAGATCATCGATTTTTTTGACGGCTGCGGTGTCGGCGAGGTCGCCACCGTGTCAGGGCGCTTCTACGCCATGGATCGTGACAACCGCTGGCAAAGGGTGAAAAAAGCCTATGACGCTATGGTCTGGGGCCGGGGTCCTTATAACCCGAATCCTCTGGCGGTCCTGCGGGATTCATATGCCAACGGGGTGACCGACGAGTTCGTGGTTCCCACAGTGGTAAACAGCGAACCGGAGGCACGTATCCGGGAACAGGACAGCGTGATCTTCTTCAACTTCCGGCCGGACAGGGCCCGCGAGCTCACCAGGGCGCTGACCTTCCGGGAGTTCCGGCAGTTCGACCGCGGCCCTGCGCCGCCCTTACCGTGGTTCGTCAGCATGACTGAATACGACGCTACTTTCGATGTGCAGGTCGCCTATCCGCCGGAGAGGCTGAATAACGTGCTGGCTGAGGTCATCTCCGACGCAGGCATGAAACAGCTGCATATTGCGGAAACGGAGAAATACGCCCATGTGACCTTTTTCTTTAACGGTGGCGAAGAGACCGTGTATCCGGGAGAGGAACGCGTTTTGATTCCTTCTCCTGTGGATGTGCCCACCTACGACCAGAAACCGGAGATGAGCGCCCGGCAGGTAACGGACGAGCTCTGCCGGCGTCTGGACGCCGACGGCTACAGATTCGTCATCGTCAATCTCGCCAATTGTGACATGGTGGGACATACGGGCAATCTGGGAGCGGCCGTCACCGCCGTCGAGGTAGTGGACGAATGCATCGGCCGTATAACCGGGAAAGTCCTGAGTCTGGACGGTGTCTGCCTGATAACCGCGGATCATGGCAACGCCGAGATGATGCTGGCGGAAAACGGCGGTCCGGAGACGGCGCACACCTGCGACAGGGTGCCGTTCATCATTACCATGCAATGCCGCCTGGCGTCGGATTATTCCCTGGCGGATATCGCACCGACGGTCCTGAAACTGTTACAGCTGCCGGTTCCCGCGGAAATGACGGGACGTTGCATCATCCTCGACCGTTGACGGCGCCGGCGGCTGCAGCTTGCGCATGGCGGCCGGTGCCGTTATCATCCTAGTACTTAAATCCATAAAACGGTGATAATTAAATGGCTTTAGTGGTTTTAGGCATACATTCCATACTTTCGATTCTGCTGGTTGTCCTCATCCTGCTCCACTCGGGACAGGGTGGCGTATCCGGCATCTTCGGCGGCGGCATGGCGGAAACACCGTTCAGCGGCACCAGTGTCATTGAGAAGAACCTCACCCGGGCGACGGTCGCCGTTGCCGTAGCCTTCTTCATCACCACGGGCCTGCTGGTGTTCGTACTCGACTTATAGGGCTTTCCGGCTCAGGAGGGGTCTATCCCGCCAATCCGTTTGGAGGATATCTTGGGTATTACCGGTGAGACAAAACTGATCGGTATTCTCGGATATCCCGTTTCTCACAGCCTTTCCCCGTGCATGCAGAACGCCGCATTCGCCGCTATGGGCCTGGATATAGCCTATGTGCCGCTGCTGGTGAACCCAACGGAGCTGGGAGCGGCGGTCCTAGGTCTCAAAGCGCTCAACTTCCTCGGCGCCAATGTGACCATCCCCCATAAGATACCCATCGTACCGCTGTTGGACCGGTTGGACGATACGGCCGCCATGACCGGCGCGGTGAATACCATAGTGAACGATGGCGGTGTCCTCACGGGATACAACACGGATGGTATAGGGTTCATCCGGGCGCTGGAAGAGGTAACGATTCCGTCATACCGGGAGACCTCGGTGCTGCTCCTGGGTGCGGGCGGCGCCGCACGGTCGGTGGCATTGGCCCTGGCGGGGAAGGGAGTACGTGCCATCACCATCATCAATCGCGGCCGTCAGCGGGCGGAGGAGCTGAAGGAGATGCTCGGCCGTGCTTATCCGGAACTGCCGGTTGAAATCCGGCTTTTTAACGAAGAAATCAATGGCCTGCTAAAGGACAACATGATGGTTATCAACGCCACACCTCTGGGAATGGAGGGCAATCTAAAGGCCCTTCCGGTGGCGGTCGATACATTAACCGAAGATCATGTTGTCTGCGACCTGGTATACGTGGAGTCGAGTCAGACCCCGCTCCTGGCCGCGGCAGCGAAAAAAGGGGCGACCATCTTGGGCGGACAAGGCATGCTTCTCCATCAAGGGGCGGAAGCAATCCACCTATGGACCGGCAAAGAGCCTCCTGTCGAAATAATGAGGCAGGCCATTGAATCCGAGCGAAGTAACATCCCGCAAGAGCCATAAGAAACTCCAGCCCATCGGCGAGATATTGATTGGTAGGGGGCTGCTCAGCCGCGAGCAGTTGGAGGAAACCCTCAGGAAGCAGAAGGAGACCTCCAAACGCCTGGGCGAGATTCTCGTCGAAGACGGCGTCATTAGCCAGGACCAGTTGAACTCAGCACTTGCCGAGAGGTTGGGTGTGGAGAGTATCGGCCTCGAAGAGAACGACGTCGATTCCCTGGCAGCGACCATGATACCCGAGAAGCTGGCTCGCCGTTACGGCGCCATCCCCATCAAGTTCCTGGATGAGAACACTTTACAGGTCGCCATGGTCGATCCTACCAATGTATTCGCCATAGACGATCTACGAATGATGACCGGTTACGATATCAAGCCGGCCATCGCCACTGCTGAAGATATCTTCAACCAGATATCCAAGGTCCACCGGTTGGGAGATACAGTTGACGAGGAGGACCTGAACGGTGAGACGGAGGAAGAAACCGAAGCACAGGCAACCGCTGACATCCGCGATGTCGCCTCGGAGGCGCCGATCATCAAGCTGGTTAACGGCGTCATCAGCCAGGGGGTGGACGACAGGGCCAGCGATATCCATTTCGAACCCCAGGAGAAGGAACTGGCGATTCGCTACCGTGTGGACGGTGTGCTGCACGAGGTGATGTCGGTACCGAAAAGGATGCAGGCGGGGGTGCTCTCCCGACTGAAGGTCATGGCCGATATCGACATAGCTGAGCGCAGGATACCCCAGGACGGCCGTATCGGTCTCTCGGTCGGCGGTAAGCCTATCGATATCCGGGTTGCGTCCATGCCTACGGTGTACGGCGAGAAGATAGTCCTCAGGCTGCTGGACAAAAGCAGCGTATTGCTCAACCTTTCCGACTTGGGCTTTTCCGAGGTGGCGCTGAAGCGCTACGAGGGGGCGTTCAGGAAACCCTACGGGGCGATACTGGTGACCGGCCCGACCGGCAGCGGCAAGTCGACCACATTGTATGCCACGCTCAATGTACTCAACAGCAGAGAGAAGAACATCATCACCGTTGAGGACCCGGTGGAGTATCGTCTGGGAGGGATAAACCAGACACAGATCAATCCCAAGGCGGGTCTGACGTTCGCCTCGGGGCTCAGGGCCATCCTGCGCTCCGACCCCGATATCGTCATGGTGGGCGAGATCCGTGACAAAGAGACGGCGCAGATAGCCATCGAGTCGGCTCTGACCGGCCATTTGGTACTCAGCACCCTGCATACCAATGATGCTCCCGGAGCTCTTACCCGGCTTACAGAGATGGGGATAGAGCCCTTCCTGACAGCCTCGGCCATCGAATGCGTGCTGGCACAGAGACTCGCGCGCAAGCTCTGCCCCGAATGCAAGGAAGAGTACAAGCCTACCGATGAAGCTCTCAGACAGAACGGCTTCCCTGATAAGGTCATCGGGCAGAACATCTCATTGTACCGGCCCACGGGATGCTCCCGCTGCAATAAAACCGGCTACAAGGGCCGGCTGGGACTCTACGAGGTCATGTTGATCAGTGAAGCGATTGAGCGGTTAACGGTCGAGAGGAAAAGTGCCGATGAGATTTCCCGGGTAGCACAGGCGGAAGGCATGGTTACCCTGAGGACGGACGGGCTCGATAAGGTTATAAACGGCCTTACTTCGATGGAAGAGATAGGCCGGGTCATCATCTAGTGATGCACCCGTATGATTGTAAGGGAGCCAATCAATGGACCTGGTAGATATTCTTATAGAAGTTCTGGAACGTAACGCTTCCGACCTGCATCTCACGGTAGGTTCGCCACCCATAGTCCGGATCACCGGGAGGCTGATAAAACTGGATTATCCACGGCTTACCAGTAACGATACCAGGGACCTCATCTACAGTATCTTGTCCCAGGACCAACGTCAGAGGATAGAGAATGAATGGGAGATAGATTTCTCCTATTCCGTCCCCGGCAGGGCCAGGTTCCGTGTCAACGCCTACTTCCAGCGCAACAGCCTGGGCGCTGCGTTCCGGCTGATCCCCGCGCAGATAAAATCCGTTGACGATCTGATGCTGCCGCTGTCATTGCACAAGATGGCAGCCAGGCCGCGGGGCTTCGTGCTGGTGACCGGACCTACGGGCTGTGGCAAATCGACGACCCTGGCAGCACTGATTCAGGAGATAAACGAGACGCGCGAGGAACACATCATGACCATCGAAGATCCCATCGAGTTCCTTTACCGGCATAAGAAATCGATTGTTAACCAGCGTGAGGTCGGCACCGACACCAAGTCTTTCAACCGCGCCCTGAAATCAGTATTGCGCCAGGATCCCGACGTCATCCTCGTCGGCGAGATGCGTGACACCGAGACCATGCAGACTGCATTGACCGCCTCCGAGACAGGGCACCTGGTCTTCGCTACCCTGCATACACAGGACGCGCCGCAGACAATAGATCGCATCATCGATGTATTTCCACCGCATCAACAAGGGCAGATACGCGTGCAGCTGGCGGCGTCACTCATGGGCATCTGTACTCAGCAGCTGGTTCCCGTCATCGATGGTAACGGCCGGATCCCGGCCTGCGAGGTCCTGATTCCGACCCCGGCGGTGCGGAACCTGATACGCGAGGCCAAGACGCACCAGATTTATTCCGTCATACAGACCGGTTCCCAGTATGGCATGCAGACCATGGATGCCGCCCTGGCGGACCTGGTGAAAAGGGGCATTGTCAGCAGGGATACCGCTTTGCGCAAGTCAAGCAATCCTGACGAGGTCGAGCGGCTGATATTAGGTATGAAGGTAGCATGACCGATAGTTAATAGGGGAAGATCATGAGCACATACGTATACAAAGTCAGAGATATCCGCGGTATACCCAGCAGGGGAGAACTGGAGGCTGATGACCGGTCCAGCGTTGCTGCCGACCTGCGCAGTAAAGGGTATACCATCCTTGATATAAGTGAGAAATCCGGAGGCCTTGCCATCCGACAGCAGCTGCTGGAATCCAAGCGTATCAAGTCGAAGGATATCACCGTTTTTTCACGCCAGTTCGCTACCATGATCAATTCCGGACTGGCCATGCTGAGAGCATTGAGTATTCTCGAGGACCAGACTCCGAACAAGAAGCTGAAATCCATCATCGGCAAGACCAGGGCCGATGTCGAAGCTGGTGCGGCCCTCTCCGAGGCTATGGAGAAACATCCAGCCGTGTTCAGTCGCCTGTATGTCAGTATGGTCAAGGCCGGTGAGGCAGGCGGTATCCTCGATGAGACCCTGAACCGGATCGCCGCACAGCTGGAGTCTGAAGACAGCCTCAAGCGCATGATCCGTTCCGCCATGGTCTATCCGTTACTAATAGCTGTTTTCGCCCTCCTGGTGCTGATGGCGATGATGCTGTTCATCATCCCCGTATTTTCCAAGATGTACGCGGACCTGGACAGCCAGCTCCCATTGCTGACACGTATAATGGTCAATATCAGTAACACCATGCGGACTATCTGGGGCGTTTTCATCATCGCTGCCATGATCGGCATGGTCTACGGCATTATCAGGTTAAAACGGACAGCCCGGGGAACAGCGGTCTGGGATAAGGCCAAGTTGCACATCCCCATGGGTATCGGCGATATCGTGCGCAAGGTGATTATGGCGCGTTTCTCACGGACGCTCAGTACGCTGGTATCCAGCGGTGTGCCTATACTGCAGGCCATAGAGATCACCGGCGATACCGCCGGCAACACCGTGGTCGCGGATGCTATGGAAGGAGTAAAGGAGAGCATAAAGGAAGGGCGTCCCATGTCCGAACCGCTGGCCAAGACCAGCGTTTTTCCCACCATGGTCACCCAGATGATAGCCGTTGGCGAGGAAACGGGAGCGGTGGACACCATGCTCAACAAGATAGCAGACTTCTATGAAGACGAGGTCAACGCGTCGGTCAAGGCGCTTACATCCATTCTGGAGCCGATAATGATGATCGGTGTCGGCGGGCTGGTGGGCATTATCGTGATCTCGCTTTACCTGCCCATATTCAACCTGATGAAGATACTGGGCAATTGATCCAATATGGGTAACATCCGCTCAACGGGAAGGAAATGCACATGAAGTCGGCTGCAGCTGAACGGATCGACTCGCTGCCACCGGATGCCGCCCCGGGTGATTACGGTGCAAATGTAGTCTATCTGCCAGGCAGTGAAAAGGTGGATAGGCGCAACACCGAACTGGTGAAGAAGTATCAACGGACCAGGGATGCCGATATCCTGCAGAGGATCATCGAAAGCAATGAAGGGCTGATTCACGCGATATTGAAGCGGTTCCCCTATTTTCCCGATCCCTATGAGGACATCGTACAGGTCGCCCGTTTGGGTATGATCAAGGCGGTACAGCGTTTTGATGTGTCCCGCCGGCTTGAGTTCT
>CAJVWY010000013.1 GCA_913009925.1 uncultured bacterium | reverse complement strand
ACAAGAGACACAAACTAACACAACATGGAAGAGTGTGGTGAGAGGGTGTCGATGTAAGGGGTCAAGACGCGGTTTATTTTTTTTTGTTTTCAAGCAGAAGACGGCATACGAGATAAAGGAATGTGACTGGAGTTCAGACGTGTGCTCTTCCGATCTTTCATCACTTTCCTGCAGGGCAACCTGCTCACCATCATCGAACGGCAGAAGGCGGTGGCGGTGGTGGGCTTCATCAACATGGTTGCCAACGTGGTGCTGAACCTGATAATCATTCCCCGCTACGGTTTCGCCGGCGCCGCCGCCACCACCCTGGCTACGGAGGTCATCGGCATGGCCCAGATGTTCTACCTGCTCCGGCGCAATATCTCCCTGACGCAGACCGCCCTCACCGCGGTCTCCATCGGCGTCCTGTCCGCACTGCTCGGCGTGTTGATCTGGCAGCTGCGTGACAATCTGCATGTCCTGGGGGTTATCCTCATCGCCACTGTGTTTTATGGAACGGCGGTGACGGGACTGAGGATCATACGCCCGTCCGAGCTGAAGGCGCTACTGGGACGCGGACGCCCCGGTGGCGGCGGTGAAGGCTAGGCCAGCCGTGCCTCCACGAAATCGGATATCTCCCGCTTGAATCGTTCTTTTGAGAATGAAGCAGCGTGCCGCGACAGCTTTCCCGGATCGAAGTCCCCGGGAGCGAAGCGCGACATACCTTCGATCAGAGAGGCGACCGTAGGCTCGGGAAACAGCACGCCGGTCCTGCCGTCGATCACCGTCTCCAGCAACCCGCCGCGGCCCAGCCCGATCACCGGCTTGCCGGCGGCCATGGCCTCCACGGGAACGATGCCGAAATCCTCCTCGCCCGGGAAAACCAGCGCCACACAATCGTCAATCAGCTCCGGCACCTCCTCGTCGTAGGCATATCCGCTGAACTGGACATTCGCCGCCGCCATGCGTTCCAGCCGCTTCCGCTCCGGGCCGTCGCCCACCACCTTGAGCGGCAGGCCCAGACGGGAGAAGGCCTTCACCGCCAGGTCCACGCGCTTATAGGCCACCAGGCGCGACAGCACCAGGAAGTAGCTTCCCTTTTTCCCGCGTGGCGGAAACCGTTCCACGTTCACCGGCGGGTTGATCACCGTAGCCTCGCGGCGGTAGTACTTGGCTATCTTGGCGGCGATGTTCCGTGAATTGGCGATGAAGTGATCCACCCGGTCCGCCGCCAGCCGGTCCCAGAGGCGCAGGTAGTGGAGCACCAGGTTGCTGCCAGCTCTGGCCACCGGGTTGGCGAACCTGAGCCGCGCGTCCAGGTGCGGCTCCCAGGCGTAGCGCAGGGGCGTGTGGCAATAGCAGACATGCAGCGTCCCGGGCCCGGTGAGGACGCCCTTGGCGCAGGCCGAGCTGGAGGAAAGGACCAGATCGTAATCGGATAGATCAAAGGATTCAAAAGCCAGCGGGAAAAGAGGTATGTACCTCTGCGCCACCTGGTGAAGAAAGGGCAGCTTCTGCACGAACGAAGTACGCACGTCCCAGGACATGACCGAATCCGGAAGGTTGCGGCTGGAAAGGAAGCTGGTATAGACCGGAGCGCCCGGGTACACCTCCAGGAACGCCTCCACCACCCGCTCGGAACCGCCCAGCGTCGTCAGCCATTCATGCGAGATCGCGACCTTCAAGTTGACCTCCTGTCGATGCTATCTGTCTATCTGTCGGCGCCTGCGGGGAAAAATGCAGCCCCGGCGCGTGCGCTCCCGGCCATCCTCATTTGAGAATAGCCGCCAGAAAGCATATACTTTTTGTAGGAATTATTCAGTAACGGGTGATATTGTGCGTTCGTCGGCGAATATCTTGAAGCGGTCCATGGCCCCAGCAAAGTCTCAGAAAAGCAAGGACGAAGCTATCATCAAGGCGCTCTGTTACGCTGATATCTTCAGCTTCCCCCTGACCCTCGAAGAGATCGTCCGTTTCGTCCCCGAGACCAAACTCACCCTCGATGAAGCCGCGGGCAGGCTCAGCAAAAGCAAACAGCTGGGCAATGTCGTGAAGAAGAACACCCACATGTTCTACCTCGAGGGCAGAGAGGCCAACTGCCGGGTGCGGCATAATCGTGAGTCCCTTTCCAAACAGAAACTGGAGATCTCCCTCAAGCGCCTCATTCCCCTGCAGGGCATACCTTTCCTGCGGACGGCTCTGGTAACCGGCGCCCTGGCGGCTTTCAACTCCCCCGAGGGCGACGATGTTGATCTGCTTATCATCAGCGCTCCCCGGCGTGTATGGACCACTTATTTCTTTCTGCGGGTCTGGCGCCTGTTCGGACACAACCCGGACATCTGCTTCAACATGTTCCTCAGCGAGGGAGACCTGAAGCTGGAAGGCGGCAATCAGAATTTCTTCTACGCCCGCGAGATACTGGGAGGCATAAAGGTATTCAACGAGACCGGCGCCTTCGACCGCTTCCTGGACAGGAACCCCTGGGTCTTCGATTTCTTTCCGTCCTACATCGCCGACAGCGAACGCCTGGGTTTCCGCATCTGCCGCAGCCCGCGCTGGCGGCGCCGCCAGGCGAAGCTGGAGCGCCTGCTGAGCGGCCTTCCCGGTGACCTGCTGGAATACGCGGTTCGGAAGGCGCAGTACCGGCAGATGGTGAAATCCACCCCTGGCGCCGCCGGACGCATGAACTCCACGCGCATCAAGCTTCACAAGAGCGACAACCGCCCCCCCATCCTCAACAGATACGAACAGAACGTGCGGCACTGGCTGGACCGGTACAACCGGCCGTCCCTGGGGAAAAAGAAGAGGGCCCAGGCCTGAGCCCGGGCGGCACCGGCCGCCGCGGCCCTCAGGCGTCCCGCTTCACGAAAGCGATCAGCGTCTTCAGTATTATCTTGATGTCGAACCAGGGACTCCAGTTCTCGATGTAGTAGATATCGTATTCAGCCCGCTCGCCGATGTCCGTATCACCCCTCAGGCCGTTTATCTGGGCCCAGCCCGTCAGACCCGGCCGGACCCGGTGGCGGCTGGAGTAGGAAGAGATCTTCCGGGAGAACTTCCTGGCGTGATCCGGCTGCTCCGGCCGCGGGCCGACCAGGCTCATGTTCCCCTGGATGACGTTTATCAGCTGCGGCAGTTCGTCGATGGCGAGAGGCCGGATCACCTTTCCCACCCTGGTGCGTCTGGTGTCACCGGCCGTGGTCCACCCTTTCGCCTCCCGGTCCGAACCTTCCCGCATGGAGCGGAACTTGAGCATCTCAAACGGCTTCTCGTTCTTGCCCAGCCGTATCTGCCGGTATAGCAGGGGACCCCGTGAATCAAGCTTGATGGCCAGGGCCGTCAGCAGCAGGACCGGGGACAGCAGCACCAGCAGCAGCAGCGAGATGAAGATGTCCATGCCGCGCTTGACGAAACCCTGCAGCCCGCTGATGTTGCTGCGCTGGAGCCCCACTACGGGAAGGCCGCGAATATGCTCCACGCCCACCCGGTCACTGAACACCTCATAGAGCCGCGGTACGATGGTGAAATCGACCCCGTAGGGGAAGCACCGCTCCATGAGCTCCACTGTCTTGTCGTGCCGGTCACGGGAGAAGGCCACCACCATGTGCTGGATGCCCTGCTTTTCCAGAACCTCCTCCAGCTTGCTGTAATCATCGTACACGGGACAGGAGCCCAGCTCCAGGGCCTGCCTGGACGGCCTCTCGTCGAGGAAGCCGACGAAGTTCAGACCCAGCTCGGGGTTGCGGATGAGCTTGCGCGCGCAGGACACGCCAACGGTCCCGGCGCCCAGCACCAGGGTGTTCTTGGCATATCGTCCATGACGGCGCCCCGACTTCTGCAGCATGTAGATCAACAGGCGCAACAGGGAGACGGAGAAGATGACACAGACCCATGAAATAACGATGACGTTGCGTGAGTAATGGGACGGGGGAAAGATGAATATGGTGAGCGCCAGCAGCATCAGCGATGCCTCGGTGATCGCCGAGAATATCTGCGGCAGTACCTCCAGCAGGCTGAGATTGAGACGGAAGCGGTACAGCCCATGCAGCTTGAACAGCAGCCAGTACAACGGCAGGATCACCAGCGCTATCGCCATGTAGAACGCAAATGACGGAGCGGCCTCTCCCACATCCTTATATCTGATGCCAAACTGGAAATATATCGCCCAGGCAAGGCGGTAGCCGATCAGCACGCCAAGGAAATCGCCAAGGATCAGCGAGATCTGGCTGAAACGGTGTGAAGTCAATATTTTCATTATCCACTCAACCCATCGATGCTCAGGATTATGCCGTTGCCATATTCTAGGGCTTTTAACGGACTTCCCCAAGCAGGGGCCAAGTCCTCCGCTGCCATCCTTGTCGGTTTTCACGGGGTAGTGCTAAAATCGGGAGCATGCTGAACATAGGGATCAACGGCCGCTCCATATTCCGTCAACTCACCGGCGTCCAGCACTATGCGATAGAGATCTCGCAGGCACTATGCGCCCTCCGGCCGGAGGATACCCGTTTCACCATATTCGCCGGCCGTGAAGGCCGCTCCCTTCCGGAAACCGGCTTGCCCGTCTCGCCAGGTTTTTTCCCGGCCGGCGGGCCCATCCGGGGGATGGTATGGGAACAGGCGCTCCTCCGCAGGATGGTCCGCAAGGCCGGGGTCGATGTGCTTTTCAACCCCGGCAACGTCGCCCCCCTGTTTCCGGGGGTCACCAGCGTTGTCACCATCCATGACCTCGCCTTTCTCCTGTTCCCCGGGTTCTTCTCCCGGAGCTTCGCCCACTACTACCGCGAGGTGATTCCCAGGATAGCCAGCCGCGCCGACGCCATAATCACTGACTCAAACAGCACCAGGGATGACCTGTTGAACCACCTTGCCCTTCAGCCGGAGAAGGTCACGGTAGTACCGCTGGGCGTATCCTCCCGGTTCCGCGTCAGGCCATCCGACGAGGAACTGCAGGAGGTACGGAAACGGTATGGCCTACCATCCAGATTCTTTCTCTCCATCTCCAGCTTTGAGCCGCGAAAGAATCTGCGAGCTCTGGTCAGGGCCTTCCGGCTCCTGTCGGCGGATATCCTCAACGAATATGGTCTGGTGCTGACCGGCGCCGGCGGACATGTGTTCGCCGATGACGGCACCGCAGCGGAGATATCAAAGCTTAAGGACGGTAATGTGATAACTACCGGCTATGTGCCCGCGGATGACCTGATCGCCATATACCATATCGCCACCGCTCTGGTATATCCCTCACTGTACGAGGGATTCGGACTGCCGGTGCTGGAGGCGATGGCATCGTCCACTCCCGTTATCACCTCCAACCGTTCGGCGCTGCCTGAGATCGCCGGACACGCCGCCATACTGATAGACCCGGAAGATACGGAACAGCTGACCGCAGCCATGGAACTCATCGCCTCTGATTCCGGCACCAGGAATCTCCTGGTGGAACGCGGCAGGAAGAAGTCCGCCCTGTATACCTGGGAGAACTCGGCGGAAAAGACACTGGCTGTCATCAGGTCCGTGGCCGGTTGAGCCGTCATGGCTGACGCCTGCCGGTCTCCCCGGTCAATAACGACACCAGGCCCAGCAGGATGAACCACATCATCATCATACCCGTCTGCCATAACGGGTACTCGAACATCCCATGGCCAATATAGGCGATCATGGATACCAGGAGCCCCAGGGATATCAATCTAACATCGCCGGCAGCCGACCGGTCGCGCGCCGTATTCACCAGCAACCAGACCGCGGAGGCCAGCAGATACACCAGGGCGGCAAGACCGATTATTCCAGTATTGGCCATGGCGTCCAGGAAGATGTTGTGGGCTCCCAGCCTGGGGTCCAGCTCCACGCCCGGCAGGAACTCCACATATCGTTTTCTGAACTGGTCGGGACCTAATCCCAGGATCGGATTCGCCTTCCAGGCGTTGACCGCAGCGCTCCACAGCTCTCTCCTGGGTATGGACATCGGCGCCGGATCCCTGTCATAGAACGAGGAGGGGGATTCGGGTATCACGAACTGGCTGCTTCCTGATTCCTCGAGGTCGACAGGCACCACCAGCGGGCTCACACCCGTGTGCGAGAACGGGGCATCGATGAACAGCTCATAAACCAGAATATACTTTCCCGGCGTTGACGGTGTCATAACCTCCACATCGATATCCGCCTCATCCCCTGGATATATATCACGGGGGACATCGGTGACGATCAGTTCCACGTCCTGGTTGACCATCTCCGGATAACTCAACCACCGGTATACGACCAGCGCCGGCTCATCGCCCGGACCCGCCCATTTGACCGTCCCCCGGTTGCTTACATGGATCCTGGTCCAGATCTTCTCGCCCGGTTTGAACTCCGGGGTTATACCGGTAAGGGTGTATTCGGCGCTGAAGCGCTGTTCCTGTTCAGCCAGGCCCAGCCTGAAAGCCATCGTATTGCTGAAGATGGCGGAGACACCCACCAGAGACACGAAAAAGACCGCCGCGACCGCGAAAGACAGGTAGACGCGGCGCCCGTAGCCGAATATGGCGGCCAGCACGGCTCCAACAAGAAGGGTGGCCGGCGCCACCACATAGGCGCTCCGGGTGTAAGTGAAAGCAATGGCGGCCAGGGGGATGAAGGTGCAAACCAGCGTGAGGACCATCAGCAGCCTTCTCCGCTTCAGTTCTTTCGCGGTCCCCGCCAGCCACAGGCCAAAAGCAAGCAATACCGGTATCAACATCTCCAGATAGAAGGCGAATATCGTCGGGAAGGGGAACGTGGATGAGATCCTCACGTTGTAATAGGCACCGAAGGTGATGATCCTCTCTTTGAAAGGTGAGAGTAGCGCCTTCATGCAGGTCAGGCAGAAATTCTCCAGCACCCCTACCAGGGATACCAGCACGACCGTCGCCGCAATAGCACCGGCGACAACCAGGTGCGCCCGGTATCGTCGCGGCAGCCTGGTTATGCCAAAATATACCAGCGTGCCGTAAGTCAGCCTCAGGGAGAACTTGAACGCGCTCGGTCTGTCTTCCGATAATGCTGATGAAAGATAGTTGCTGACCAGAAACAGGATAACGGCCAGATCGAGAGGTTTAAGCCTGAATATCCTCATTCCCGCCTGGAGACCCCAGACTGCCGCGGTGGCAATAAAGAATCCGACCGCGATCTCGGAGGTGGTGAACCCTACCGGCCCCACAGAGAAGACCGGCTTCAGCACCTCCAGCATAGTCGCGACTATGGCGACTATTGCACCGAACATTACCAGTCTTGCTGGAAACCCGTCATTACTTGTTCTCATTTGCGACTTCCCTGAGGAGCACGAGGGTCTTCCTGGCCACATTCTCCCATTTGAACTGCCCGGCGCGCTTCAGCCCTTTTTCCTTCAGGCTCTGCGCCAGGTCGGCGTCGCCCAGTATGCGCTCCATGGCCCCGGCCACATCGTCCACGCTGAGAGCATTGATATACAGACCGGCGTCACCCACTACCTCGGGCAGCGAGGAGTTGCGGGAAACCACTACCGGGGTGCCGGAGGCCATGGCCTCCAGCGGCGGCAGGCCAAACCCTTCATACAGCGAAGGATAGACCAGCGCCTCAGCCTGCCGGTACAGAGGCGGCAGGAACTCATCGGGGACATACCCGGTTATATGTACCCTCCCCAGCAGATCGCGCCGCTCCAGTTCGTCGAAGATGGCCTGTGCCATCCAGCCGCGCCTCCCGGCCAGCACCAGGTGGATATCCGGCCGCGTGGCTGCCACCTTGTCGAAACCCTTGATCAGCAGGTTGATGTTCTTCCGAGGCTCCAGGGTCCCCACGAACAGCACATAAGGCCAGTGGATACCGAAGTATTCCAGCACCTTGCCATCGTCGGGCCCGGGGTCGGGGCTGAACTCCGAAGAGGCGCCCAGGTGGATAACTTCCACCTTGTCGCTGGGCACGCCCATGACCCGGATCAGGTCCAGCTTGGTATTGTTGGAATCGGCGATAAGACGAACGCTGCGGCGCGTCGACATCGGCACCAGGCTCCGCGCCCAGACCACATTACGCAGGGAATGGGTCTTGGGGAACAGCCTGAAGGAAAGGTCATGAATGGTGATCACGGTGGGACACGGGGATGCCAGCGCCGAGACGAAATTGGTGAAGAAGCAGACATCTATACGATACTTCTTGAGCATGGCCGGCAGGATGAACTGCCGCCAGGGTTCCTGGAAGCGGAAGCCGCTCCTGACAATGGTGACATCCGGGCGCCGGGCAGCCTCCTCCTCGAACCCGGTCTCACGGTTGCTGAACAGGAAGAGCTCCTCGCCATCGCCCAGCATGTCCATCATGTTGAGGATGACATGGTGGGTATACCAGTCGACGCCGCTCTTGATGGCCTGGATAGCCGACAGGTCGGCCCCGATACGCATTGAATTATCTTCTGCCATATATGCGCATTTTATCGGTCAGTCGTTACTTATCCAAACACCGTTCCCCTGTCTCCCCCCTCAACCGCCCAGGAAGCGGCGGATGACGTCCCGGTTCGCCTCCTCATCGAGGACCACATAGGAGACACCGCCGATATACTGGCCGTAACCCACCAGGGTGAAGTTGCGCCCGTTCCCGTCCGGCGTACGATACTTGCTCCATGCCAGCCTGATCAGGTCGTTGGTGGACATATCAGTGGTCATGTTATCGATTATGGCCGGTCCCACCACGGGCATCTTCAGCAGATTGACGGGGCTGGTCAGCTTCTGCTGAAGCGCCTGCATGAACTGCTGCTGGCGCCCCATCCGCTGGAAGTCGTCATCCGAGTATCTGACGCGCACATAGACCAGCGCCCGTTCGCCATCCATGTGCTGCGGCCCGGCGTCGAAGTGGACCTGGGTCCACTGCGCACCCGCGGGATACTGGGAGTCTATGGTCTTGGGAACGTCGATATCGACGCCGCCCAGGCTGTCGACAATCCCGGGGAACCCGTCGAAGTCCAGTTCCACGTAATGATTCACCGGCAGGCCGGTAAGCTGTTCCACCGATTCGATTTGCAACGCCGGCCCGCCGTAGGCATAGGCCGAATTGATCTTGCCCTCACCGTATCCGGGAATGTCCGCCAGCGTATCCCGGGGGATCGACAGCTGCGAGATAGTCTTGTTCCTGCCGTCCACCCGCATCATCAGCAGGGTGTCGGCCCGCGCCGGCTCTCCCGGCCGCTGGTCGCTGCCGATGAACAGGATATTCACCGGGCTCGACAGCATCCCCCCCGCAGGCGTGTCCAGGGCCTGCCGCGCCTCGGTGGGCACACGCTGGTTGCTGGCGCGCACTGCACGGTCCAGCCGCCAGTAAAAGATGCCGCCTGCCGCCAGCATCAATATCAGCAGAAGTAACAGCGCCACACCGATACGTTTCCACCAGGAACGGCGGCGGCGTGGTGGCGCGGTCTGCACCGGCCCGGCCGCACCCCGCGGCGGCGGCTGCTCCGGCGGCGGCTGTTCCAGCCTGACCGGCCGGCCGAACCGGGAGCGCAGGCGTGAGCTGCGGTAACGGGTATAAGGCTTGGGTTCTGTGGGCTTGTTCTTGTCTTTCAAAGCGTGATCCGTTCGAGGAGCGGCGGGTAAGAAAAACCTTCAGCGAGTACTGTTGCTGCCGGGTAGTCTTGCAGGTAAAGTACGCGGGCGCAAGCACGTGTATGGATGACTACCGGCGCGCCGCCGGCCGCAGCGGACGAACCCGGTTACAGGCTCAGCTGGAAAGCCAGGTGGTAGATCACCACGGCGCCATAGCATCCTGTGATCACAGCCATGCCACGGGTTGCCAGAACAGCGTGGCGGAACCTCCAGAGGACGTAGGCGCCGCCGGCTACCACGGCGAACTTGCAGGCCATGCCCAGGGGAACGCTGATCGCGAACAGTCCGGCCATTACCGGATTGGCCTCGGCGAAACCCAGTGAAAGGGCGCGCGCGGTGAGGACGGCATCAAGAGCGTTGAAGGACAACAGGAGGATGACCAGCGCCCAGATAAAGGTGCCGGCGTTACCGCGCGAAACCTTCTCCGAAAGCAGGCCTTCTTCCAGCTGCAGTTCCGCGGGGATCCAGTTACTGGCAACCCGGCGTTCATTGAACGACCAGTGCCACCAGGGGGTTTTATCCCGGCGCCGGTTTGTTATCAGGAATCTGCAGTCCCCACAAATACTGTCGCAGGAAGACCGCCGGCTGATATCTGCCATACAGACGAGTTCTGCCACCACTTGCTCTTCACTTTCTCTCCCCCCGCTTTTCAAGCGTTCTCTATTTTTAACATCCGGAGGCATGGATCATCAATACCCCCCGGGGTATATTCGTTAAAGAGTCGTGTCCTGTTTGTCAACCCCTCCCCCCGCTCTATGAACCGCAACCCCACTCTTGTCATTCGCTCCCATGCAGGATAAGTTACACGCTGACAACGGAAAAACAGGGAATGGAATGCCTGTGACCATGGCAGCTGAAACGGACATGATCGTCATCGGTGTCGATCTGGGCGGCACTACCACCACCGCGGGGCTCATTGACTCCGGACTGAATGTGCTGGAGAGCATCGAACGCCGGACGGACACCTCCAGCCAGCAGGCCCTGCTGGCGAACCTGGAGGATATGGTCCACACCCTGACGGCGGCCTCAGATGATCCGGTGGCTGCTGCAGGCTTCGGTATCCCATCCATGATCGACCAGTCCCACGGCCGGGCCGTGATGTCGGTGAACGTTCCCCTCGCCGACTTTGATTTCGTCCAGTACATGCGGCGCCGTCTGGATATGCCGGTCTTCATCGACAACGACGCCAACGTGGCCGCCCTGGCGGAGGCCCGGGCCGGCGCTGCCCGGGGCGCCAGGCATATGGTCATGGTGACCCTTGGCACCGGCGTCGGTGGCGGCATCATCATCGATGGCCGCGTCTATCGCGGCGCCACGGGCAGCGCCGCCGAGCTGGGGCACATGGTGATAGACGCCAACGGGCCCAAGTGCCCCGGAGCCTGCCCCAACTACGGATGCTTCGAGGCCATGGCCTCCGGACCGGCGCTGAGCCGCTACGCCCGCGAGGCAGCGGCGGCCAATCCTGCCTCACCCCTTGGGCAGGCCGCAGCCGCGGGCGAAACACTGGACGGAGCTCTCCTCCAACGGCTGGCGGACGGCGGCGACCAGGTGTCACGCGACGTCTTCGACCGTCTCGGCTTCTACCTGGGAGTGGGCATGACCAGCCTGGTCAACATCTTCAACCCGGAATATTTCGTTGTCGGCGGCGGAGTCATGCGGGCCGGCGGACTGGTGCTGGAACCCGCCATGGAGGTCCTGAGAACCCGGGGGCTGAAGCCCAACCGCGACATCGTCGAGGTGCGAGCCGCCAGGTTCGGCCCCGAGGCCGGCCTGCTGGGCGCCGCCTGCCTGGCACTGGAAAACATGGAGTGATGACTATGGGTAAAGTATACTTCGTATCAAGCCGCGCCGACAGCAAGGACCGCACTCTCACTAAATACCGGCGCCTGGTGAGGACCCTGGGCCTGCGCCGTATCATCGCTGAAAACGACCTGGTAGCCATCAAGCTCAGCTTCGGCGAGCCGGGGAACTTCACCTACCTGCGGCCCCAGTACGTACGTGTCATCGTCGACGATGTCAAGCGGTTGGGAGGGCGGCCCTTCCTAACCGATGCCAATACACTATACGCCGGCGGCCGCCAGAACTCCCGTGACCACCTGATAACCGCTATAGAGAACGGTTTCGGCTACGACGTGACCGGAGCGCCGGCCGTCATCGCCGACGGGCTCCTGGGACACGATTACCGGACGGTGTCTATCAGGGGCGAACACTTCGATGAGGTGAAGATCGCTTCCGTCGCCCTGGACGCCGACGTCATCATCTCCCTGGCGCACTTCAAGGGTCACATGGTCAGCGGTTTCGGCGGCACCCTGAAGAACCTCGGCATGGGGCTGGGCGCGCGGCCCGGCAAGCAGATAATGCATTCCGGCATCCACCCCCGGGTGACGGCCCGGGAGTGCGAAGGCTGCGCCCGCTGCCTCAAGTGGTGCCCTGAGGGCGCCATCACCCTGGTGCCCAAGCCGCGCAGCAGGAAGAAGGAGAAGGTGGCGCTCATCGACAGTGAGGCCTGTATCGGCTGCGGCGAGTGCGTGGCCTCCTGCTTTACCGGCGCCATCGCCATCAACTGGAAGACCGATCCGGCGGTTATGCAGCAGAAGATGGTCGAGTTCGCCCTGGGCGCCCTCCAGGACAAGAAGGGGAAGTTCGCAGCCATCAACTACATCCTGGATGTCACCCCCGACTGCGACTGCCTGGGCTGGAGCGACAACCCCATCGTCCCCAACATCGGTATCGCCGCTTCCCGAGATCGGAAGAGCACACGTCTGAACTCCAGTCACATTCCTTTATCTCGTATGCCGTCTTCTGCTTGAAAAAAAAAAATCCACACTATCCCCATCTTC
>CAJVWY010000012.1 GCA_913009925.1 uncultured bacterium | reverse complement strand
CATGGTAGACGGGATGGAGAGGTGGAGAGGAGAAGGCAGGAATGGGGGGGTCGAGGAAGAGAGAGAAAGGAAGCGAAGGCTTTTTTTTTTAATGATACGGCGACCACCGAGATCTACACTCTTTCCCTACACGACGCTCTTCCGATCTCGTGCCGTAGGAGCGTGCGAGGCCGGAGGAGCCTCTCATCCCCGGGAACAGACTCTGATAGCCGCCGGCCGCCGGTGGTATCTGCGACAGAGAGTGGCGGGCGCGGGGGCTGAAGCGGGCCGTTTGATCCGCTCCAGGATGCGGTGACGGGTGCTATGCCGGAGCGGCTTCGAAGGCTGTAGACCGCCGAGCTCCAGGCGCATGAGTTGAACGTTGCCTGCAGAACGGACCGGGCGGAAACCGCATCCTCTGAGGAACTCCCGGTCAAACAGGTGTCCAGGCATGTCTTTACCCGGTTCCTTGTAACAAAAGGCCTCGGCGGTCCCGGTCTCCAGCTGCTGGAGGTCTGCCAGCGCCGCCAGCATAAGGCTCTTGCGGGCAGGCTCATCCGCCTCGCTGGTCACCATGCTGCAGGTAAAAAAGACCGGATCACCGGTTCGGGGTCCGGGACAAAGCTGACTGACGCGGGGGAAAATGGTGGCGGGACCGAACTGTATCAGTCCCAGCAGCCGTCCGTCGGCCAGGGCCAGTTTCCCCCAGCCGCCCAGAGTTTCTTCGGCCTGGCGCGCCCACTGTTCCGCCTGCTCCGGCTGGTCCCAGCCGTCATCGAAGCCCTGCCACCAGGCGCAATCACTGCAGGCTCCGGGAGCCAGCTCGCGAGTGGAACGGTTCAGGTTTTTAAGCCGGAACACCATAAGCCAATTATATCTTATGCTGCTTCCCTGATGGAATGGCGGACTACGCCGTCGGCTCGTCTCCCTGTCCGGGTTGCAGCTCCAGCAGCGTGATCTCCGGGCGGCTCAGCAGTCTGAGCGGCACCAGGGTGGTGCCGACGCCGCGGGACACATGCATGGTCACGCCGGAGCGCCGGTACAGGCCATCGGCGAACTCCGAACCTGAAGAGGAAAGCAGTATCCTGCCCTTCCAGGGGTGAGGTATGCAGATCTGGCCGCCGTGCGTATGGCCGGCCAGAACCAGTTGGAACTCGCCCTCATCCAGATGGGAAATGATATCGGGAGAATGGGACAGGAGGATGCGCAGCGGTTGTTGCCGGTCTTCCTGTTTCCTGGTGGCGTCCATATCGGCCAGGCCGTATTCAAACTCATCTATGCCGCATATCTGCAGCGGCACATCCCTGGCCCGGATGTTGACGCACTCATTGTTCAGCAGGGTGATATCCGCGAGGCCCAGCAGATCACGGTTCCTGGTCACGGTGGTGGCAACCTCATCATCAGACAGGTTGGCGCCGCCGGATATCTTCCTGCCCAGCAAGCCGAAAGTGAACTCATGCAGGGCGCTCTTGCGCAGGCCGTGGTCATGGTTGCCGAGCACCGCGTACTTGCCCAGGGGAGCCCGGATGCGCGACAGCATCTCCAGGTATGGCTCCAGCGACTTCTTCTTGTCGGTCATGTCGCCGGTAAACAGAACCAGGTCGGGGGCAGCCTCCAGGGCCGCCGGGACGAGCTTGGCGATGGCTCTTTCATTGGGCCAGGGAACGCCGGCGTGAAGATCGCTGATATGCAGAATCTTGAGTCCCGCCAGGGAGGCGGGCAGGCCGGGCAACTCAAGCCTCAGGCGATGTAACCGCAGCCACTGGGCCTCGAACACCATATAGGAAAGCGTCGCCAGGGTTAGCGAGGTCAACAGGGCCAGCCCATTCAACCGGCCACGGTGGCGTGGGCAGGCGCTGTATCGCAGCTTTATTCCTCCCCCGCCTCCCCGGCCTCTTCCTGCTGGGTCTCGATCTCGGCCTTCAGCCGGGCGCTGGTTTCTTCTATCCGGGCCTTGAGGTCTTCCTGCGAGCCCTCATCCTGCGGCTGGGGAATATCGGTGTCGGTTTCCGGTTCCACCGTTACATCCATTGAGCCGCCGAACAGTTCCCGGCGGATATCCTTGCCGGACTTGGGCGCAAGCAGCATGCCGGCGGCGGCGCCCATGGCCACTCCGAACAGAAACAGGCCGCATCGTCTGCGTTTCGCCATGTTCAGCCTCCCTTTGCATCGTATATAGTCTGGAGCACCCATTCTAGTTATTTACAGCAGGTGCCGCAAGGAACGGCCGGGGTTTGCCCGGCACCGGCACGGGAATAATAATGGCGCCGCTACGGGAGCGTGCAGATGTCCGGCCATGGCGGCGGGATAAGGCAAAGATAACAGTCATGCATGGAGCCGGCGGTTCACCGGCAGAGAAGGAGTTGTTATTCTATGGCAGAAAAGAAGATCAGCGGAGATATGGTCATCAATGAGGTCATCAGGCAGTATCCCTGGACCTTGCCGGTCTTCCACCGTTACGAGGTCGACTCCTGTTGCGGTGGGGCCAATACCATTGCGTCGGCCGCGAGGATGCAGGGGCTGGAGCTGGAAACGTTGCTGGAGGAACTGGAAGAAGCCGCCGGCAGCGGGCAATGAACCGGCCGGCTGCAACCGTGGCTTGAGCTATTGTTGATATGTCCGCCCCGGCGGCATGGAAAGGAGTGTCATGGCCTGGATTATCGTGATAGCGGTGGTGGCGGTGCTGGTCATCGGTCTCATCGTCTTCTACAACAACCTGGTGCGGGCGCGCAACAAGGTTGAGAATTCATGGAAACAGATCGACGTGCAGTTGAAGCGGCGCTACGATCTCATACCGAACCTGGTGGAGATGGTAAAGGACTACATGTCCTACGAACAGGAAGTGCTGCAGAACGTGACCAAGGCACGCGCCCAGGCGATGAGCGCGCAGGGCCCGAAAGAAAAGGGACAGGCGGAGAACTTTCTCAGTGAAACACTGAAATCCCTGTTCGCGGTCTCGGAGAACTATCCGGAGCTGAAGGCCAACCAGAACGTCATGAAGCTGCAGGAGGAGCTGACCTCGACGGAAAACAAGATCTCCTTCGCGCGGCAGCTGTACAACGACATGGTCATGGCGTTCAACAACAAGGTCCAGACCTTCCCTTCCAATGTCATCGCCGGAGCCTTCGGTTTCAAGGAGAGGGAATATTTCGAGATCCCCGAAGGGGAGACCGAGCCGGTAGCGGTCGATCTTCGCTAGGTCGGCGGTCGGTCTTCGCAGATGTACGAACAGATCTCCAAGAACAAGCGGCTGTCCTACCTGCTGGTCGTGGTGGTGGCGGTGCTGTTGCTGGTCCTGGGCTACGCCATCGGTTACGCAACCGGGTTCGGCATCCTGGGGCTGGTGGCGGCGGCGGCCATCGCCGTGGTGATGGGGCTTACCAGCTACTACCGGGGTGACAAGGTGGTGCTGGCGGCCAGCCGTGCCCGCCGGGTAACGCACGACGATGAGCCCCAGCTGTTCAACGTCGTGGAGGAGATGGCCATCGCCGCCGGGAGCCCCATGCCCGCGGTCTATGTCATCGAGGACTCGGCTCCCAATGCTTTCGCCACCGGCCGAGACCCGGAGCATTCATCCATCGCCGTAACCCGGGGGCTGATAGACAAACTCAACCGTGAAGAGCTTCAGGGCGTGGTAGCCCATGAGATGTCCCACGTGCGCAATTACGACATCCTGTTTGCCACCATGGTGGGTATCCTGGTGGGGAGCGTAGCGCTGATGGCGGATTTCTTCCTGCGCTGGGGCTTCTTCACCGGCGGCCGGCGCGGCCGCAGCAGCGGTGGCGGTTATCTGCAGATCGTCATGATGGTGCTGGCGCTGGTGATGGCTATCCTGGCTCCCCTGGCCGCCCGTGCGGTGCAGATGTCCATCTCGCGCAAGCGGGAGTACCTGGCGGACGCCTCGGCGGTGGAGCTTACGCGCAACCCCCTGGGCCTGGCCGGGGCCCTGGAAAAGATTTCCAGGGACCAGGAGGTCCTGGAGGTCGCCAACCGGGCAACCGCCCACCTGTACATAGCCAACCCTGTCAAGAAATTCGAGAAGCGCTCCAGGCACATGTTCAGCAGCCATCCGCCGATCCAGATGAGGATCCAGGCACTCAGGACCATGGCCAACGCGCCCGCGGCCCGGTGAACAGAGACCTGTCCCGACCGCCGCCGGGGCTCTTGCATTCGCCGTGCGCTTGAGGTTAAGATGGACATCCGCCACTCCCCCCGCTGCCCTGCCCGTGACCCGTATTCTGTTTGACTGTTTATCCTGGATATATGCATGACGTGGGCGTATCGCCGGAGGGAGACGCATCGGCCGAGGCGATGCCGGACTATGAGCTGCTCGGCCTGGTGCTTGACGGCGACGCCGGGCCCTCGGGGCTGGAGCGCATATCCGATCACATCTTTTCCCATTTCTCGGGCCGGGCGCTGTCGCCGGTGACCGCGGATGAACTGAGCTCCGCGTGCGGGCTGTCCTCCCAGACCGCCGTCCGCCTCTCCGCCTGCATCGAGCTGGCGCGCAGGCTGCTTGTTGGCGACGATGCTCCGGGACCCATCCGCTCCCCCCGCGACGCCTGTCGCGCCGTGTCACGGATCCGTTCGGCAACAAAGGAATATTTTCAGGCTCTGTATCTCAACGCCCGCAACCTGGTCATTCACGAGGAGACCGTTTCCGTCGGCAGCCTCAACGCCAACATCGTACATCCGCGCGAGGTGTTCCGGCCGGCCATATACCATGGCGCCGCCGCCCTAGTGCTGGCGCACAACCATCCTTCGGGCGATGTCTCGCCCAGCGAAGAGGACCTGCGCCTCACCAGCAGGCTGGTGGAGGCAGGCCGGCTCATAGGCATAGATGTGCTTGACCATATCATCGTTTCCGAGCGCGGTTACCTCAGCTTCAGGAGTGAATCATATCTTTGACAGGTGCTCCATGACACCGGAAGCGTCACTTTTCCAAAGTTGGGAGAAGGCTCCTGTTTGTGGAAAACCGATTCCGGGGAGCGCAGTGGAACCGATAAGGGGCCAAAGTAGCCGTCCTCTCAATAATAATATTCATCACCCGGCTACTACTAATTAAAAATACCTAAAAATGCAGGGTTTTTTATCAATGTTAGCCTTCTCGACTTTCTTTGTCGGATTTCGAACCCCTTTAAATATATCTCAGGGCACGCATCATACTGCACAATGCCTGTGCAGTTATCCACATTATCCACAATGATGGGGCCCCCGGCTTTAACCCGAAAGCTGCCATTTGACTTAAATTGAAGCGTGTCTGTATAATTTCAGGTCGGTTTACCAGAAAAGGAGAATCCTTGAAACGGACATACCAGCCGAACAAGCGGAAAAGAAAAAAGGTCCACGGTTTTCGCAAACGCGCAAGTACCAGGGCCGGGCGCCGAGTGCTCAAGAGACGCCGGGCAAAGGGGAGAAAGACCCTATCCGCATAGGGATAACCAGTTCCCGTGAATAAAAAACACCGACTCAGCCGGTCTGCCGACTTCGAAAGGGCATATCGCCAGGGCAAGTCGATAGCGGGACGGTACGCTGTACTGTATTATTTTGACAGGTCGGGGGAAGCCGGTGAAAGTGGGCCACGGCTGGGAGTCTCGGTTTCCAGGAAAGTCGGAGGCGCCGTCGTTCGCAACCGGGTGAAGCGGACCCTCAAAGAGGTGTTCCGTGCGCGCCAGGAGCGGCTGGCTCCCGACTACGACTATGTAATCATCGCCCGCACCGGGCTTGCTGAATATATCGACAAGAACCGGTTTGAGGAAGTGTCCGGGATGATAGAGGACCTGTTCCGGCGGGCTGACCTGATCCAGGAAGCAGACTGAATTGAAACGATTACCAATTTTTTTCGTCGGCCTCTACCAGAGGTTGATATCACCGCTGCTACCGCAACGTTGCAAGTACTATCCAACCTGCTCCCAGTACACGGTGGAGGCGATACGTGAGTGGGGGATATTGCATGGCGGCGCCATGTCCCTGTGGCGTCTGCTCAGGTGCAACCCCTTCTCTCACGGCGGCCATGATCCGGTGAGGAGGAGGATGTCATGACCAACATCCTCTCCTTCCTGATAGAGCCGCTGTACAGCATCCTCGACTGGATCCACGCCACTTTCGGCATATCCTGGGGATGGTCCATCGTCTTCCTCACCATCATGGTGCGCATCCTGCTTATCCCTCTGGGTGTGAAGCAATATACCTCGATGCGGGCCATGCAGAAACTGCAGCCCAAGATCAAGGAGCTGCAGAAGAAGTACAAAGACGACAAGCAGAAGCTTAACGAAGAGACCATGAAGTTCTACAAGGAGAACAAGGTCAACCCCTTCGGCTCCTGCCTGCCGCTGCTCCTGCAGATGCCGCTGTTCCTCGCCCTTTACCTCATGCTCAAGAACCATCCTTTCGAGTCGGACTTCGCCTGGCTCTGGATTTCCAACATCAATGATCCCAACACGCTCATCGTGTTCTTCTATATCGCCACGCAGTTCGTCTCCAGCAGGTTGCTCAATACGGCGACGGACAAGACCCAGCAGATGATGATGACCGTCATGCCGCTGTTCTTCGGCGTCATCTTCCTCATCTATCCGTTCCCGGCCGGGGTGCTCATCTACTGGGTGACCACCAACGGCTGGACGATCGGCCAGCAGCTGGTCACCAAGCGCATTATCGAAGTCCGGGAGAAGGCCAACGGCGGCGCGGCGGCGATAGCCGTCCCGGCCGATGGCGGATCCGGTGACAAGAAGGCCCGGTCCGGCAAAAAGAAACTGGAGTCAGGCGAGGAGAGCGCGGCCGGGAAAGGCAAAAAGAAGCCAAAAACCGGGGGCAAGAAGACCGGAGGCAAAAGTGGAGGAAAATCAGGAGCAAAAAAGAAACGGAGCGGATCTCAGGGCTGAGGGCAGCGGCAAGACTGTGGCTGACGCTGAGGCGGATGCGCTATCCCGGCTGGAGGAGATAGCCGGTCCCTTTGACCGCGGCCACATAGAGCTGGTGGTGATCGAGGAGGGATCCAAGGGGTTCCTGGGCATGGGCTCCAACCTGGCCCGGGTGGAAGCGCGTCTGGCCGCCGTGGCGGCGGATACAGAAGGGGAAGCGGCAGCCGGAGGGGAAGACGCCGGCGAGACGGCGAAGGAGCGCCTCGGCCGGTATCTGGAAAAAATCATTGCAGCCATCGGCCTGGAGGGCTCGGTCGAGATCAGTGAGGACGAGGAGGCGATAACCGGCAACGTGACCGGCCCCAACCTCGGTATCTTCATCGGCAGGCACGGGCAGACCATCGATGCCATCCAGTATATCGCCAACGTCATCTCCTTCCGTGGGCTCAATGACCGGAAGCGGATCATCATCGACGCCGAGGACTACCGCGAGAGGCGGGCCGAAGCGCTCGAATCTCTGGCGGAGCGCGGAGTCAATGAGATAGAGAAGGGCCTGTCGGAATACGAGTTCAAGCCGATGAGCGCCGCCGAACGGCGCATCATCCATCTATACCTGCAGGACCGTGAGGGTGTGGAAACGGAAAGCGAAGGCAGGGACCCGTTCCGCCGCGTCATCATCACCCGGACGGAGAACTAGGGAGCGGCCTATTCGACCGGGTAGCCGGCCTGCTCGATCGCCTGCTTGATATCCTCCAGCGATACCTGGCTTTCATCATAAGCGATGTCGATATTCTTCGACACGGGGTCAGCTGTTACCGAATCCACTCCTGCGAGGGCTCCGGCGGAGTTCTCCACCGCCATCTTGCAATGTCCACAGGACATCTTGGGCGCTGTCAGCGTCACTTGGGGCATCTCTTCCTCCTCTCAACGGTCTGTGCTTGCCATAAAGGATATCAAAAGCGGGCGCAGAACATTAGAAAACCGGATTACGGATAATTAAGAACAACCTGACGAAAGGAAGGCCATGCCCGCAGAAAGCATTCCCAGATGGTTGGGGTCACATAAACTCGAAGCAGCCGATCTGAGCTGTGACTGGTGTGAAGCGATTGTGCCCGTTCCTGAAGGAGATCTCTGCGCCGTCTGCATCGATTGTGGCATGGTCATCTTCCGTGAACGTATCAGCAGGCAGAGGATCCTGGACGGCTCGTCAGGTCGTACGGTGGTGTTCGATGGTGCCGGGCTGCCGGCCACAGCCGGTACCTGAACCTGAGCAACTGAAATAGCAGTTTGCCAGCGACTTGAAGACGGGAACGGTTGTCGATGATGTCTTCAGTCCTCTTCCTCCAGCAGCTGGTCTATCCGGTCTTCAATCTCGCTGTCGATATCCAGGTCCGACGATTCCCCTTCGGCGGGTTTTATGTCTTCCCCTTTGGATATCATGGTCTCGCCCTCGACCATGCTGTCGAAGGCCTTGGCTTTGAGCCTGGCGCGGGTTTCCTCGATGCGCCGCCGCATCTCGTCGCGGTCTAGCTGGGCCGGGGCAGGTCCGGTGTCGCTTTCCCGGGGCTCGCCGGCCGTTTCCGTTTCCGGTTCCGTTTCCTCTACCTGGGGTTCACCGGCAGCCGGGGTTTTCAGGGCTGCGAAGCCGTCCGCCTCTCCCTCGGCCTCCTCTTCGGCCCCCGTCTCTTCCTCTACGGTTGCCTCCTCTTCAGTCTCCTCTTCAGTCTCCTCTTCGTCCTCCGTCTCTTCCTCTACGGTTGCCTCTGCGGCTGCTTCGGCGACGGTTTCCTCAACGGCCTGCTCCACCCCCACCTCCGTCTCCACCTCTATCTCTACCTCCGCCGCTATCCCAACCTCCGCCTCCGCCTCTTCCTCTACGGCTTCCGTGGCTTCCTCTACGGCTTCCGTGGCTTCCGGCGCCGCCGGCATGAGTATGATGGATTGTTCAATCTCAGCTTCCACCTGTCCCCTGGTCTTCTCGATGCGTTCCTCCAGGTTCTCCGGCGGCGCCGCCATTGGCGCGGGACGCGCAGATTCCGCTGCGGGAGGCAGCGCCCGCCGGTGCCCGCCCATCAGCATCCGGCGCAGTTCCTTTCCCGTCTTGGGGGCGAACAATAGACCCAGGGCAGTGCCGAAGATACCGCCCAGCATGAATCTGGTAAACCTTGCCATTACAGAATCCTTCCGGTCATTGCATCTGGAACACCATCTTATTATCTGTTTCGGCAAAAAGGAAGACTGACGCAAAAGCGCTTTGTCACAGGTCACCGGCGTCCGGCCCACCCGCCCTGCCGTCTATGATGATTCCCCGTTATCCGTTTTACTAACGTCCCCCAGCTCCCGGAGGCGGTGCGCCAGTTCCTGCTCGAAGCCGCGGTCGACCGGGCGATAATAGCGGCGGTGTTCCATGTCCCGGGGGAGGTAATCCTGCTTGACGCGGCCCTCAGGGTAATCGTGCGGGTACTTGTATCCCTCGCCGTGCCCCAGGTCGGCGGCGCCGGAGTAACTGGCGTCGCGCAGATGTTTGGGGGGCCGCCGGGTTCCCTGTTCCCTTACATCTTTCATGGCCGCTTCGATGGCATTGTATGAAGCGTTGCTGCGGGGCGCCAGCGACAGGTAGACGGCTCCCTGCGCCAGGTTTATCCGGCACTCGGGCAGCCCAACAAACTCCACCGCCCGCGATACCGACGTAGCCACCTGCAGCGCCAGAGGGTCCGCGTTGCCGATGTCCTCCGAAGCAAAGATGACCATCCGCCGGGCGATATACTTGGGGTCCTCGCCGCCGGTCAGCATCACCGCCATCCAGTAGATGGCGGCATCCGGGTCGCCGCCCCGCATGCTCTTGATAAAGGCGGAGATGGCATCGAAGTGCAGGTCTCCACCCTTCTGGTAAAAAACCGGTTTGCGGTTGATCGCCTCAGCGACCGCGTCATCCGGTATGACTCCCTCATGTTCCGCGGCAACCAGCGTTGCGGCGGTCTCCAGGATCGCCAGGGCGGCCCGGGCGTCGCCGCTGCTGGCCCGGGCGATGGCCTCCACGCCGGAGCGCCCGAGAGTAAGGTCTCTGGCTCCCAGGCCCCGCTCCCGGTCCCTGAGGGCGCGGTCCAGCAGCGTGCCGATCTCCTCCGGCGTGAGAAGCTTGAACTCGAACAGTTCACAGCGGGAGATCAGCGGGCGGATGACCTCGAAATAGGGGTTCTCCGTGGTTGCGCCAATGAGTATCACCACGCCACTCTCCACCACTGGAAGCAGGGCGTCCTGTTGCGCTTTGCTGAAACGGTGGATCTCGTCGACGAACAGGATGGTCCGCTGCTGATGGTAGGCCAGGAGGTCATCGGCCGCGGCGAACACCTTTCTCAGGTCGGCGACGCCGGAGTTGACGGCGCTAACCTGGCGGAATTCGCAGCGGGTGCGCCGGGCGATGACCCGCGCCAGGCTGGTCTTGCCGGAGCCGGGAGGGCCGAAGAAGATCATGGAGGAGATGCGGTCCGTTTCGATCGCCGAGCGCAGCGCGCCGCCCGGCGCCAGGATCTCCGCCTGGCCCACGAACTCGTCGAGATCCAGGGGGCGCATGCGGTGGGCAAGTGGCGCCTCGCCGCTCGCGTCTCCACCGAACCTCTGCTGGTGAAACAGGTTGGCTTCTTCTCCACGGCTGTCCATCCTGTGATTCTAACACGCGCAGCCGCTGCGCCTATCCTTGATAGTTGCCGGGAGCGGGGCTAGAATTCTTAAAAGCGATACAGCAGAGGAAGGAACCCCGGTCCATGGGCAACAAGGTATTGGTGCTCAATGCCACTTATGAACCGCTTAATGTCTGCTCCCCCAGGCGGGCTGTGGTACTCATGCTCAAACGGAAGGCGGAGGCGCTCGAGGTCTCCGGCAGGCTGTTCCATGCTGCTGAAATAGCCGTACCCGTCCCCGATGTCATCCGGCTGAACTATTTCGTGCGCATACCCCGCGTTGGCCGGCGCAAGGTCTCGCGCCGGGCCGTGCTGGCCCGGGACCGGCACCGTTGCCAGTATTGCGGTTCGAAGAACCATCTCACCATCGACCATGTCGTCCCCCGCAGCCGTGGCGGCGACAGCTCCTGGGAGAACATCGTCACCTCCTGCGCTCCCTGCAACTACCGCAAGGGGAACCGTTTGCCGCGTGAAGCCAACATGCGGCTCAACACCAGGCCCCGCCCGCCGGAGCCCCTTGCCTTCATCTATCTGGCCGTGTCCGATATCCACCGTTCCTGGAAGCGGTATCTGGATTACGCGCCCGCCTCCCTGTGACCGGACCGGGCCTGATGCCATGCACAGTTTGACAGGGCTCCGGTTGCTGTCTAATCTTGCTTCAGCAACTCCGGAGGATAAATGAAAGCTGTCATTCTAGTCGGAGGCCAGGGAACACGGCTGCGTCCCCTGACTCTGGCCACCCCCAAACCGATGGTGCCGCTGGCCAACAAGCCGTTCGTCTCCTATGTACTGGAACACCTGAAGGAGAACGGAATCGAAGACATCGTCTTCTCCATGGGCTATCTGCCCGAAGGCATCAAATCCTATTTTGGTGACGGCAGCGGTTTTGGCATCAATCTTGCCTATGTCGTCGAGGATCATCCCCTGGGAACCGCCGGCGCGGTGAAGAACGTGGAACAGCATGTGCGTGACGGCGATTTTCTGGTGCTCAACGGCGATATCCTCACGGACCTGGATATCCGCGCCATGATCGAGCAACATCGAGTCAAGGAGGCGGTGGGAACTATCTCGCTGACGCCGGTGGAGGACCCTACCGCTTACGGGCTGGTAAGCATCGGGGAAGAGGGCGAGGTCCTCGGCTTCCTGGAGAAGCCAAGCTGGGACCAGATAGACACCAACCTGATAAATGCGGGCATCTATGTCCTGAAGGGCGAGGTGCTGGATATGATACCGGCCGGTGTGGAGTACTCCTTCGAGCGGGGCGTGTTCCCCCGCCTGGTGGGCAAAGGCCTGTACGGTTTCAGCAGCAACGCCTACTGGATGGATATCGGCACGCCGGAAAAGTACCTGCAGGCCCACTACGACATTCTGGAGAAGAACGTGGAGACCAGCGTCTCCGATTGTCTCGACAGCGATTTCGTCTGCCTGCAGGGAAAGGTCAATCTGGAGACCGGGGCCAAACTGGTGCCGCCGGTCATCATCGGTGACGGAACCACTATAAAAGCCGGGGCGCGCGTGGGGCGGATGGCGGTCATCGGGGCGGGGTGCACCATCGCTACCGGCTGTGCCATCGAGGAATCCATCGTGCAGGAGGGCGCGAGGCTGCATGAGGGTGTCAGGGTCCGCCAGAGCATCATCGCCAGCGGGGCGGATATCGGTCCTGGGACGGTGGTGGCCGGAGGAGCCATTATCGGCGAGAACGCATCCATCGGGGGCGACAACATCCTCACCAACCACATCCGCATCTACCCCGATACGGTGGTGAAAAAGGGGAGCATCAAGTTCTAGCCAGGACCTTCAGCGCCGCCGCCGCCGACTGACCCACGGTTTTCTCTACCAGCTCCCCGTCTTCATATACGCGGAACCGGTTCTGGTCGCCGCGCAGGGTTTCCAGCCTGGAGGCGGCCCCACCGTAAGCGAGCCGGGTGGCGGCCCAGGCGGCCATTCCCCGGGTGCGCGGGTCGTCGTCTTCCAGGCTTGCCAGCAACAGCTTCCGTGAGCCCTCGATGTCATCAATGCCCACCTCGGCCATCCGCCCCAGGGCCCAGAGCACTCCGCGCCGGAAGACACCTTCCTCGTCCTCTCCATGGAAGGACAGTAGAATCGTGGGCAGGTCGCTGTAAGGCCGGGGGGTGGATCGGACGATCTCGCCGAGCAGCTCGGGGGCGCTCCAGCCCATGCCGCCGGATTCCTCGAGATCGGAAGAGCACACGTCTGAACTCCAGTCACATTCCTTTATCTCGTATGCCGTCTTCTGCTTGAAAAAAAAAAAAATTATCAAGACTCTTCTTCTTGTCCACTTCTACACTCATTACTACCTCCACTCCCATCCACACTCCCTGTC
>CAJVWY010000011.1 GCA_913009925.1 uncultured bacterium | reverse complement strand
AACAGGGAGGCTGCCATCTACTATCCCGGTGAGGTACCGCGGCACCTTTCCTATCCCCATGTAACCCTCCATGGTGTGCTGGAGAAGTCCGCCCGGCGCCACCCTGACGCCACTGCCACCGTCTTCTACGGCGCGACCATGACCTACGGCGAGCTTGACCGTGAGGCCAACCGCTTTGCCCACGCCCTGGCCGGTCTGGGAGTGGAGCCCGGCGACCGGGTGGCCATCCACCTGCCCAACTCACCGCAGATGCTTATCTGCTTTTTCGGCGCCCTCAAAGCCGGCGTCCTGGTCACCTTGCTCAACCCGCTGTACGAGGCCAGAGAGCTGGTCTATCAGCTGGAAGACGCGGGTGCGCGGGTAATGGTGACCCTGAGTCAGCGGGAGGTCTTCGGCAAGGCCGCAGCCGCTGCCGGACAGGCCCGCCTGCACCACCTCATCGTCACCAACATCAAGGATTATTTCCCACCGGCACTGCGCACCCTGTTCACCATGTTCAAAGAGAAGAAGGAGGGGCATCGCGCCGACCTGGACTCTTCCCGCGGACAACTCTGGCTGAAGGACCTTCTCAGAAAGCAGGCGGCCGGCTCGCCCCAGGTCCCCGTGGACCCTGCCGCGACAGCCATCCTGCAATACACCGGCGGCACCACCGGCCTGCCCAAAGCGGCGGAGCTGACCCATGACAACCTGGTGGCCAACCTCACCCAGGCGCGCGCCTGGATCTTCGATCTCAAGGAGGCCGACGAGAACATCTTCATGGTGCTGCCGCTCTTCCATGTCTACGCCCTGACCTGCTGCAACCTGGCGGTGAGCCTTGCCGCCAAGGTCACCCTGCTGCCCCGCTTCGATCTGAAAGAAGTGCTCAAGGCCATTGAAGAGCACCGGCCCACGGTCTTCCCGGGCATCCCCGCCATGTACGCCGCCATCAACCATTCGCTCCTCTGCGATGAGGACGGGAGCAAGAAGGCCAATATCTCTTCCATCCGCGTCTGTGTCAGCGGCTCCGACAAGCTGCCCGGCGACGTAAAACATGATTTCGAACGGCTTTCCGGTGGCAAACTGGTGGAGGGTTACGGGTTGACCGAGGCCGCGCCCGTCACCCATGTCAACCCTATCTACGGAAAGAACAAGATCGGCAGCATCGGCCTGCCCCTTCCGGACACCGAAGTGCGTATCGTCGATTTCAGGAACGGCCGCGACGTGGAGCCCGGCGATGTGGGCGAGATGCTGGTACGGGGACCCCAGGTGATGAAGGGCTACTGGCATAACCCCGAGGAGACGCACAAGGTCCTTTCTGACGATGGCTGGCTGTACACGGGCGACGTGGCCCGGTGTGACGACGATGGCTTCTACTACATCGTCGACCGCATGAAGGATGTCATCATCACCGGCGGGCTCAACGTCTTCCCCCGCGAAGTCGAAGAGGTGCTGAGCCAGTTCCACAAGATCAGCGAGGTGGCGGTCAAGGGGATTCCCGGCCGCATCAAGGGCGAGACCATCAAGGCCTATGTAGTGCTCAAGGATAACGAGCAGGCGACCGCCAGCGAGATCCGCGAGTTCGCCCGCCAGAAGCTGGCCGCCTACAAGATCCCCCAGCAGGTGGAATTCCGCAAGGAACTTCCCAAGAGTTTCCTGCGCAAGGTGCTCAAGCGCAAGCTGGACGAGGAGAGTCCGGCGGAATAACTCTCCTATTTCCCCGACCCGGGCCGATATTAGTTCTAAGGGGGGAGGCCTGGGAGGGCTTAAGTGGGGCGTTTCACACCAACTTATCCCGGGCCATCCGGAAATAACCATAACCGTTGCCCGGTGCATCCATCAGAGCCGCTGGTCGGCATGTGTGGATGCGGAACTTTTTTCTGCCGCAAGTGTTCAACTTCGACGGTCTTCTGTTCCAGCTGCCAAGAAAAGAGCCGCGCCCTTTCCCAGGGCAGCCGGCAGATGACCCTGGCGCCCGCCGGTTTCGGCGGCGGGCACGCCCTCCACACCCCGGTTCGGCCCATCTCCCGCCGGCTGCTGTTCGAGGCCGTCCTCACCCTGGTCCTGGCCACCCTGGTCCTGGCCACCGTGTTCACCCTGCAGGAGAGGAGCTTCGCCTACAGCGCCAACCCGCTGGTCAGTTACGGTATCAACGCCGGCAAGGAACCCATACAGGAGAGCGTCTACCCCTTCGAAGAGACGATTCGCTACAACGGCATTAGAGCAACCCTTTCCGGCGATGCCACGTATATCATCAACGCGCGCGTACAGAGCACCCACGCCTACAATGACGAGATCAGCGTCATCATGCCCTACGATTTCCTGCTTTCCTGGGGCGACATGGCCGACGAGGACAATAGCTCCCGTTTCACCTGGGAACAGTCCGACCGCCGGGGAGAGGTATCCGGCACCCTTGGGGGGGCCGGCGGCGTCGATGTGACTTCCGACTACGTGGTCTCACACGTGAGCAACAGCCATCTCATCCCCGCCAACGAGAGCATACGCCAGGCCCTGTCGCAGGTGGAGCCCGGCGACATGGTGCGCATCAAGGGCCGCCTGGTGAACGTCAAAGCCTACATCGGCGAGGGCCGGGTGCTGACCGTCTCCACCAGCAAGTCCAGGACCGATCAGGGCGACGGCGCCTGTGAGGTCATCTTCGTGGAGGAACTGCGGGTTAACGGCGAGTCCTTCTGAGTCCAGCCGGGACACCGACCTTCCTTGTGTTACCCTGATCTCTTCCGAGTAGCGCCGGTGTCCTAGCTACGGCGATAAATCTTGGTGCTTTTCACCTTGGAGGGGGTCATTATCAGCCTGACCAGACTGGTGATCACCCAGGCGATAAACAGATATACCAGCATGGCTATCAACGAGGATATCTCCAGCACGCTGCCGTTTGACGTAGGCGTGCCGACGATACCGAAAAACGCCGCCAGGAACGGGTAGGTGATATCGTAGACAAAGTTCACGAAGCCGTTGACCGGATTGGCGGCCAGCAGCTTCAAGATCACCCGCATGCCGATAAGCGCCTCCAGGATGCCGAACAGCAGCCAGATGATACCGTTGATCTTGCCGATCAGAATCATCCGCTCGGCCACCGCGTCCTCGGTGATCTGCTCCACATATTCGCCGCTCTCGTTCCTCCTGACTTCCGTGTAATCCTGTTTGTCTGACGGGGGCCGGCTCATTTGATCCTCCCTTTGGTGGCATTAAGGTATCTTTCGCAGATCCGGACCTAATCCCTGCCACTCACTCTCCGATGATCTTCACCAGCACCCGCTTGCGGCGGCGGCCATCGAACTCACCATAGAAGATCCGCTCCCAGGTCCCCAGATCCAGCCGGCCGGTGGTGACGGCCACCACCACTTCCCTGCCCATTATCTGCCGCTTGAGATGGGCGTCACCGTTATCCTCACGCACCGCGTTCAGGTTATGGCGGTAGCGGTCGGTAGGCTCGTGGGGCGCCAGCTGCTCCAGCCAGTCCTCGTAATCCTGATGCAGGCCGGGTTCATCATCGTTGATGAATACCGACGCGGTGATGTGCATGGCGTTCACCAGCACCAGACCCTCGCGCACCCTCGATTCAGCCAGACACTCCTCCACCAGCGACGTGATATGGACAAAAGCACGGCGGGTGGGCACCTCGAACCACAGTTCCTTGCGATAGCTTTTCATGGGCTACATCCTTTCAAAAGAGTTCGCTTGGCGGCGGACTGACCTCCCCCTCTCTCACTCTGCTCATCTTTTGGGCATCGTAGGGCCTGATCATGTCCAGCAGTTGCTCGTAAACGGTTATATCCCTGTTCAACCAATCCCCGACCCGGCCGGCGGGGATGATGAACGGCATGCGGCCATGAACTTCAGCCACCAGCGGATTGGGCTCCGTGGTTATAATGCTGCTGCTGTAGCGCCGGCCGCCGCCGTCCTCCGGATCGGTCCAGATGGAGTAGATACCGCCCAGGGGGATGATGGTCCGGTCTTTCAGGGTAAACTCGTAAGACTCCGTGGAGGACACGGTTGCATCACCCATCTGGCGGGACTCATAGAAAACGGAGACAGGGAAAACACAGCGACGGCGCTCCAGCAGCTCCCGGTTGTGACGTTTGTGCAGCGACTCCATGCGGGTGTTGAACTGGGTATAGGCTGACTTGAACTCCCTTTCCCAGTAATGGATGAGCTGCCAGTACATCAGGCGGATGCAGATCCGTCTCTCACTGTCCGCGTATAATACCGGCACGTCATGGAAAGGCAGGCAGGTGACGCACTGCTCCGGCAGCACCTGTTCCCCGCGGTCCGGCGTGGCCACTTCGACGCCGGACTCCTCCCTGAACCTGAGCAGGAGCCGGCTGCCTCCGGTAAGCCTGAACCTGCCGCACATGCCACCCTCCTTCCTTCATGGACGTCATGCCATGGCGTCACTTGAAATTCCGCCCAAAACCCTTTTTATAATTGTAATCCTGGCCAACATTTTCCAAACGAGGTAACTATATGCAAGTAACCGTTGACGCCATATGCAAGGAGTTCGACATCCGGCCCGAAGAGGTCTTCGCTTTCATGGACGAACACAATATCCACCTGGGCGGCGATTTCATGCATGACATCGCCATTGACCTCCCGGACTTCCGCAAGTTCGTCGAATACCGCCGTCGAATGCTCAGGGACCAGATATCACGGGCGGAGGCGGACCTGGAGCAATTGGACAGCAGAGCCGAAGCCTTCCTTGACCAGCAGAAGAACACCCGCTTTCAGGACTTCCAATAGCTTCTTTTTTTACCCGACTATACCAGCCTCGTCCTCCTTTTTACCGCATCCCTGTAACCACTCACGACCGTCACGCTCGATCAGCTTATCAGCCTCGGCTGGACCCCAGGTATCCGGCTCGTAGGTCTCCAGCGGCGGCCCCTGCGGAGACTGAAACCCTTCTATTATGGGATCCATCAGCTCCCAGCCCATCTCTACTCCGTCATTGCGGATAAACAGGGACCGGTCACCGGCAAGGGCGTCGAGCAGCAATCTCTCATAGGCCTGAGGGATCGCGCTGGCGCCGAATGACTCCTCGTAATGAAACTCCATATCCACGGAACGCATCCCCGCGAAGGTGTCAGGAATCCTGGCTTCGAAACGAAGATGAATGCCCTCATCAGGCTGCAAGCAGATGGCAATCATGTCCGGCGTTGGGTGAGACCCCTCCGGGACAGGGAACATGATGTGCGGCGGAGATTTGAACTGGATCATCACTTCCGAGTACTTCTTTTTCACTCGCTTGCCGGAGCGCAGATAGAAGGGAACGTCATGCCAGCGCCAGTTATCGATGTGAAGTTTCATGGCGGCGAATGTTTCTGTCCGGGACTCCGGGGAGACCCCGGGCTCGTTACGGTAATCCCTGTATTGACCGCGTGCCGCGTATTTGCCGACCTCGCCGGCAGGGATAGGACGCACCGCGCTCAGCAGTTTGACCTTCTCGTTATGCAGGGCATCTGCCGTAAATGAGGCCGGCGGCTCCATGGCCACCAGCGCCAGCAACTGCATCATGTGGTTCTGGAAGATATCCCTGATCACCCCCACCCGGTCATAGAATCCTCCCCGGTGCTCGACACCGATCCCTTCCGCCAGGGTGATTTGGATATGGTCGACGAAGTTCCGGTTCCATAGCGGCTCAAATATGGTATTGGCGAACCTGAATACCAATATGTTCTGGACGGTCTCTTTGGCGACATAGTGATCGATGCGATAGATCTGGCGCTCATCCAGTACTTTGTGCATCTCTTCGTTTAACTTTCTCGCCGAGGCCAGATCATGGCCGAAGGGTTTCTCAACCACCACCCGCCGCCAGGCATCGTCCTTTGCCAGGAGGCCGGCGCGCCCCAGCTTGGCGACTACATCGGCGACGAAGCCCGGCGGTATGGCCAGATAGAAAAGATATCCTGCCGCAGGCTTCTTGTCTTTATCTATCAGCCCCGCAAGCCTCTTATAACCTGCCATGTCCTTGCATCCGGTGCTCAGGCTGGATATCCGCGCAGCGAACCTGGACCATTTGGCGTCGTCAAAACCCTGCTCTGTATTTTCTTTGACCCAATTGCGATAGGAGTCTCGCAGGTCGTCGATATTTATGCCATGCCTGGCAACGCCGATGATATTGAGTTCATCGGGCAGGCGGCCCTTGAGGTACAGGTTGAACAACGCCGGTATCAGTTTCCTGTGGGTCAGGTCACCGGTAGCGCCCATGATGACCAGGAAGACAGGTCCCGCCGCCATCATTCAACCGTCTTGATGCTGTGCCCGCCGAACTGGTTGCGCAACGCTGCCAGCAATTTATCCGCGAAGCAGTCGCTCTCCCGCGAGCGAAAACGGGTTTGCAGCGACAGGGTGATCACGGGGGCGGGTACATCGAGGCCGATCGATTCAAGCACGGTCCAGCGACCCTCACCGGTGTCATCGACCCAACCTTTGATATGGCTCAGGTCCTCGTCATCCGCCAAAGCCCTCGATACCAGCTCCAGCAACCATGAACGAACCACGCTGCCATAGCTCCAGATATCGGCCACCTGTTTCAAGCTGAGGCCGAACTCTTCCTTGGCCTTCATGATCTCGAAACCCTCCGCGTAGGCCTCCATCAAACCATACTCGATGCCGTTATGCACCATCTTGACGAAATGTCCGGCGCCGTTCTCCCCCACACGGCCCCAGCCCTTGTCCGGCGCCGGCGCCAGCGTCTCGAATATGGGCCGGTGGCGCTCGACGTTCTCCGTGTCGCCGCCTATCATCATGCTGTAGCCCTCCGTAAGCCCCCAGACGCCGCCGCTGGTCCCGACATCGATGAACTTTATCCCCTTGGACCGGAGAGAGTCCGCCCTGCCCTGCGATTCCCTGTAGTTGCAATTGCCACCGTCTATCACAGTGTCTCCGGCTGACAGCAGCTCCGACAGGGCCTCCACGGTCTTTTCGGTGACATTGCCGGAAGGCACCATCACCCACACTGTTCGCGGCGAGGCCAGTTTCTCCACCAGCTCCGCCAGCGAGGCCGAGCCCACCGCTCCTTCCTCTACCAGCTTCGCCACATGCGCGGGAGTCGGTGCGTATACCACGACCTTGTGCCCACCCGCGAGCAATCTGCGAGTCATGTTGCCACCCATCTTCCCCAAGCCGATCATTCCCAGTTCCATAATGCCCTCCGATACGGTTGTTCATATTTCGATCCGGCCTTGCCATGCCGGGTCCGGTTGCAGTTTCCACTGCTATTTAAAAACAAATCCTCACCATTTCCCGGGTCGTGACTCAGTCATCCCCACAGGCCTCGCCGGCGTACCTGCCGCCATTGTGAAAGCCGGTGATAACCGGGTTCATCAGCCGCCGGCCCATCTCCACGCTGTCACTGCGGCTGAACAGGGGACGGTCGCATTGGCGGCACGGGGCCAGGGCTATTCGGCCAGCACCTGGCTGCGCTTCTCCTCGATGCTTTCCAGCAGTTCGTCCAGCGACTCCGAGAAGAGCCGCACGCCCTCCTTCAGCAGGTCATCGGTCACCTGCTTGAGGTCGATGCCAGCGGCGAACAGGTGCTGGATCACTTCTTTGGCGATGTCATCGACTCCGTACTCGAGTGTCGGCGCAGCTATCCCATGGTCCTTGAACGCCTCCAGCGTCACCTTGGGCAACGTGTTCACCGTATCGGGTCCGATAAGGCTGTTCACATACATGGTATCGCTGTAGTCGGGGTTCTTGGTGCTGGTGCTGGCCCAGAGCGGTCTCTGCACCCGGGCGCCCTTATCCTTCAGCCTGGCGAAGCGTTCACCGCTGAAGATGTTCTGGAAGCGTTTATAGGCCCGTTTGCAGTTTGCTATGGCAGCCGTACCCAGTAGGATCCTCAGGTCCTCACGCCCCTGGTTATTGATCAACTCCTCCAGCTGTTTATCGACCGCCGTGTCTACCCTGCTGACGAAGAAGGACGCAACCGAAGCAACTTGCGACAGGTCCTCCCCCCCGGCATCCAGTTTTTCCAGGGCCGACACATAGGCGTTGGCCACCTCTTCGTAAATAAAAGGCGAGAAAAGCAGAGTGATGTTGATATTGTAACCCTCGCTGAGCAGCTGCTCGATGGCGGGGACAGCCTCCGGAGTGCCGGGCGCTTTGGCCATGACATTGGGTCTGTCCAGTGTAGTCAGCAGTCTGCGGATTTCCTTCACCGTACCCTCGACATCGTAGGCGAGGGCCGGGTTGGGCTCGATGGACACATAGCCGTCATGTCCCTCGGTGCGGTCATAGACCGGCCTCAGCATGTCCGCCGCGGCGGCTATGTCCTCCAGTACCAGGCGGTCATATATGTCATATGTCTCCAGCCCCTGCTGCGCCAGCTCGCGGATGGCTTCGTCATAGGCGTCGCTGCCGGTTATCGCCTTCATGAATATGGTCGGATTGGACGTGACCCCTGTTATACCGTCATCGATCAGACTCTGCATCTCGCCCGACCCCAGGGCCCCGCGTTCGATGTTGTCGTACCAAAAGGACTGTCCCAGTGCTTGTACTTCCTTGATCTTTTCGTTCACGTTACCAACTCCTGTCTGTATATAATGATGCTGGAAGCATACCCGGTGCCGCTCATTCTTTAACAGATGTCTGTTCCGTATTCCCGGCAGCCCCGTTTCGCGCCTAATACTATCTCAAATCTGCCGGTGGTTCGTTTCCTCATTCCCGGCTCCTTCGGCCGGCTCTGCGGGTTAAACCTCCGCCTTCCGGGAATAACAGATAAGCAGGATAAATATTCCTGATGGACCAGGGAGGTTTCCATGAGCGGCAAGGCGGCAGGTAAAAAACGCAACCGCGCGGCGCAGAGCGAGCAGCACGGCTACCAGGAGAGCCCCAAGGACATCGCCGACAAGAGCGGCGCCGTCGGCGTCAACGGCGCCGGGCATACCCCTGAATCAGAGGACAGGAAGCGGGTCGGCGAGAAGCTGCGTAAACTGGAGCGGCGACGCCGGGGCAAGGATGAGGATAAGGATGAGGATAAGAACGAGGACGAACCGCATTAGCCCCGAGAATCTGCTAACCTTTTCCGGTTATCCAACGTCGAGGGAACCGATGCTTGCCGGAGAAAAAGCCGCCTGGGAAAAACTGGAATCACGTGATCCCTACGAGGTCGCGGAGTTGGCTGAAGCCGAATACTGGGAGGACGACGATGTGCTGGTCCTTACCGTTTTCGGACAGGCCTACCTGGTGAATACCGCCGAGCGTGAGATCCGGGAGATCGGCGTCCATGATTTCCACCTGGAGGATACCACCCATTTCAACTTGCTGGTCCCCCTGTACCTGGCGTCATCCACACCGGCGGCTCCCGGCGAGCGCCTGGTCAAGCCGGAAACGCTGCCCGGTGGTTCCGCGTTCTTCAAGGGACCGCACGAGCTACCCACGGAGGTCATCGCCCACCATTTCTGTTCCACACCCGATCGCTTCATCGAGGTTGGCCTGAAGCTGGGCGGCAGCCGCACCGAAGGCGGCGACGCGGCGGTCGTAATCCCCACTTTCACCAAGATCCCGGTCACCGCACTGCTCTGGCTGGGCGACCTGGAATTCCCGGCGCGGGCCCAGTTGCTGCTCGACGCCACCGCCATCCAGCATTTTCCGCTCGATGCCCTGTGGGCTACGCTGGTCATGACTGCGCAGGCCATGATACAGGTGGCCGGATCACACCATTGAGCGCCTCACCACCGGACGTGCAGTTCCTGGTGAACTGCCGCTAGTTCAGCTTCTCCAGAGCTTCCTTGTAATTTCCGGCATGGCGGGTCTCGTCGCCGGCGACTGAACGGAGATATTGGGCTACCCGGGCGAAGCCTTCTTCCTCGGCGACCTTCTGGAACTCGGGGTACATGTCCTCTTTCTCGTATGTCTCTCCCGCGAGCGCCGCACTCAGATTGGCGCTGCTGTCCCTGATCATACCCAGGTAAGCCAGATGTGAATGGGCGTGCAGTGTCTCATCCGCCGCTGCCGCCTCAAACACATCCGCTACATCCTCCAGACCAGCGGCCCTGGCCGCCTGAGCGAAGGCCAGGTAACGCCGGTTGGCCTGCGACTCGCCGGCGAAGGCTGCCTTAAGGTTCTCCTCAGTCTTGCTCCCGGCGAGGCCATCGATGCCGTTGAAAGGTTCAAACTTGGATTTGGGCGCACCACACATGGGGCAATTGTCCGGATCCTGGCCAGGCAACATGATATTTCCGCAAACACTGCATCTTTGCATCGCTTCCTCCTTATTTTTCCTTAATCCTACCCCGCCTGATGCTTTCTAACCACCGATTGTTTGAAAGGCCGGCCCTCGGGAAAAGGAAGTTTTTATGTTCCGGAACCACCAATATATTGATGCGGGCAAGCACAGCAAGTAATATCTAATGTAAACTTATGCCACCAAACCTGTTTCCGGGGTAAGATAGATGAAAATCTCCATCACCGTAGCCGGCCTGGAGCTCGAGGCCGGACTGGATGAATGCACCACATCCTTCGCCGCCTATAACGCGCTGCCCTGCGAAAGCCTGGTCAACCGTTGGGGGGACGAGATCTACTTCGACTTCCCCATACCGGCGGTACCGGAGAACCTGAAACAGACAATGGATATCGGCGATCTGGGGTACTGGCTGGAGGGGCAAGCGCTGGCCATCTTCTTCGGCTCCACCCCTGCCAGCATGGACGGCAAGCCCCGGGCCGCCGTACCCGTAATACACATGGGCCGCATCATCGGCGACGCCCGGATTCTCAAAGACGTCGAGTCCGGCGCCGCCATCAGCCTGAAAGCCTGCGACCAGGCGGGCCGGGACGGCTGCCCCTATTGAACATATTGGCTGCCAACCACCACGGGATATGAAAGACAGATTCAAATCCAAAAAGAGCCTGATCAAAGAGCTGTCGCTGGCACGCCGGCACCTGGCCGAGCTGGGGGCCGTGGACGGCGGCATCTGCGGAATCATCCCCGGGTCCCGCCGGTTTACCGAAACACTCATCAACACCCTGCCCGGCATCTTCTACCTGCTGGACGAAGAGCTGCACATAGTGCTTTGGAACCGGAACCTGGAGAAAGTGTACGGCTATACCCGCGAGGAGATCGCTTCCATGGACCCCCTGGATCTCATCGCCGAGGACGACCGCGAACTCATGGCCGGCAAACTGAGGGAGATGGCTCGAACCGGAAGCGTAACCGCCGAGGCGCACAGCCTTACCAGGGACGGCGTGAAGATACCCTACTTTTTTACCGGCACCCGCCTGAAAGAGGACGGCAAGACTTACTTCGCGGGCATGGGCATCGACATCTCGGAACATAAAGACAAGGACGATTCCCTGAGACATGCTCTCGAACAGTCCCAGCTCCGCCGTCTGGAGACCTCGGCGCTGCTGGCCGCGGCACGTTCGGTGATCGAATATCAGGATTTCGAAAAGGCCGCACGCACTATCTTCGATATCTGCAAGGACCTTACCGGGGCCACCAGTGGATATGTGGCTCTGATGAACAGGGACAGCAACGAAAACGAAGTGGTCTTCCTGGATTCCGGAGGTCTCCCTTGCACGGTGGATAACTCCCTTCCCATGCCCGTCCGTGGCCTCCGCAGCGAGGCGATTGATTCGGGGCGGACCGTTTACGACAACGACTTCTCCGGAAGCAAGTGGAATAAGTTTATTCCGGAAGGGCATGTCAGTCTGGATAATGTGCTGTTCACCCCCTTGATTGTGAAAGGAGAGGCCGTGGGACTGCTGGGCCTGGCCAATAAGCCCGGCGGCTTCACCGAAGAGGATACGCGGCTGGCGACGGCTTTCGGCGAACTGGTGGCCGTAGCCCTGGTCAACGACTGGACCTATGAATCCCTGGAAAAGAGCGAGGAGCGATACCGATCACTGGCGCAATCGGCCAACGACGCCATTATATCCGCCAACAGCAACAGCAGGATTATCTACTGGAACCAGGGTGCCGAGCGCATATTCGGTTACACTGATGCCGAAGCGCTGGGCAAACCGCTTTCCATGCTCATGCCGGAAGAGTTCCGGCATCGCCATGACGACGGTATGAAGCGTTTCCTCAACACCGGGGAGCCACACATGATAGGCCGCACCGTGGAGATGGAGGGGCTGAGGAAAGACGGTTCCGTTTTCCCCATGGACCTCTCGCTGTCCACCTGGGCCACCAAGGACGGAGATTTCTTCACCGGCATCATCCGTGACATAACTGCGAGAAAGCGCACGGTGAAGAGCGAGGTGAACGCCCGCGCCCAGGTGCAGAGCTATGCCACCCGCCTGTCAATCCTGCATAAGATCGGCCTCTCCCTCAACCGGGAGACCGACAAGCGACGCCTGCTGCGGTCCGTGCTCAAGGCCGCGGCGGAGATCACTTCCGCCGGTATCGGCGTGATGACCCTGATCATGGAGGGACAGACCGAGATCATCTCTATCTATTACGCGCCCTGGTACGAACAGAAGTGCGAGATAGGCGAGGAGATACCGAACCTGCACAAGCATATCGCCGCCCTGATGGATAAGGATGACGATGCCGCGATCATCCATAGCGTAGCCAGCCTGGAACATCTGCCTCAAGGACACCTGGAGCTGGGAGACCTGCTCATCGGCACCATCAAGGATACCAAAGGGCGGACCATGGGCCATTTCATGCTGAGCGGCAAAGCTGACGACGCCGACTTCACCAGCGAAGACCAGGAGATTATCGCCCTGCTGGCGGCACAGAGCTCGGTGGCTCTGGTAAGCGCCGAGAACTTCGAGCGAGAGCATATTGTCGCGGAATCGCTCCAGAACGCTCTTCTGCCGGACGCGCTGATCCGTGATGATCTGGAGATCGGGCTGCTCTATCAGTCATCTGGGCCGCTGGGCAAGATAGGGGGCGATTTCTATGATTTCATCGAACTGGATCAGAACCGTCTTGCCGTCCTGGTCGGCGATGTATGCGGTAAGGGTCTGGCCGCCGCCACCTATACCGCCATGATCAAATATATGCTTCGCGCCTACCTGGGTGAGGGTATGGAGCCGGGGCAG
>CAJVWY010000010.1 GCA_913009925.1 uncultured bacterium | reverse complement strand
ATGGTGGGGATAATGCTCATCCTGGACGGATTGCGCTGGTTCCTTGTCTCCGAGAAGGTCAGGAAGCAGTTCCCCTATTGCTACGGTGACCTTGAGATCAGTATGCCCAATTATGGCGTACCCGCAAGTCGCTGGAGTAAGGTGGTGTTCAGCCATGATGACCTTTGACCGCGAGGAAACCCTGAAGGAGCTCTCGCAAAGATACGGGATCCAGTCCATCCAGTACGATGAACGGCTGCCGGTGCCGCCGGAACTGCTGGAGGGCCAGGACCCCGACCAGCTGGCGAGGGAACTGGTATTCCCGGTTATCAAGGATGGTGACCGGATAGTGGTCGCGGTTGCCGACCCCGAAGGGGTGGACATGGAAGTGGTCAGGAAGGTGGCCCGGGGCGCTCCTTACGAACTGCGCGTCGCCCTGGAATCGGATATCAGGTGGATGATCGATGACTATCTGAATGCGCCGCCGGGTGAGATCATCGGCACCGAACGCACCGGGCTGGCATTCTGGCGCAACATCATGGCTACCTGGAGGACCAGGATGGCCTGCTATCGCACTGATCTCGCCAAGGTTAGGGTGTCGCTGTCGCTCCTTAGGTGGGGACTGGGTTTCGTCACCCTGGCCAGCGCTTCCGCCGTCGTGGGGTGGAACTTCGTCTTCACCCAGCTTATTTACTGGGTTCTGCTGGTTTCGGGAATAGCCATAACCAGCGTGGGGCTATTGTTTTACCTGAAGCTGCGCCGCTTGATGATGAGGTCCCCGGGCCCGCAGACACTGGTGGAAGTGACGGGAGCGGCGCTACGCTTCGTTGAAGACTATCAGCTTGATTACGCGCCCAGGCCCAAAACAAAGGCAACCATGCTCTCGCGTCTGACCGATTTTCTGCCTAACTATTGTTCCCTGCTGCGGACGGAACCGGAAAGCCGTGAACGGACGCATCTGGCCCGTGAACGCGATATACTGGCCGCCCAACGAACATTGGCCGCCTGCTACAGGACACTCTATGCCCGGGCGCGGACCGGCCTGGCCTTCATCAGGACGGGGATCGTCTTTTTAAGTATAGGCTTCGGCCTGGTCCATTATTTCCAGTTGAACATGGTGTCAATGTGGGGCCTGATACTGATACTGGCAGGCGGGGCGATGATTATTGACGGGCTACAATGGTACCTGCCGACCCGCAAGGAAGAGCCGAAGCTGGAACGGCTGCTGTCCGAACCGGTGCGATAAACAATGAAGATTGAACGAAAAATCATTCTCCTGAACGCGATCTACCTGGTGCTCATCGTGATCATCGGTGGTTCCGCCATCCAGTCATTGAACAGCGTCAGCTCCAAGCAAAGGTTTTTGGAGATTGCTGACGATCTCAACACTTCCTTCCTGGAGATGAGGCTCTCGGAAAAGAACTATTTCCTGTTTAATAACATTACCGCCCTCTATGAGATCAAGACCAACATCTCCAAGGCTAACGATGTACTGGACTCGGTGAAGGATGACATTATCCCCGTTATCGGTGAGTCCAGTTACAACGAACTGAAAAGGGGACTTTACAATTACAACGTGGCGGTAACGGAGGCGATCGATAATGGTTCCTGGAACGGGGAGATAGCGGATAACATCAGGACGAAAGGACATGATCTGGAAGATACCTCCTCTCGCATCACCAAACTGGAGCGTGAGCATATCAGCAATATCATCTACCGGTCCAAGCTGCTGCTGTTCTCATCCTTCTTCGCCGTGATAGTGACGGCGCTGATCGTCAGCCGGGTCGTTTCCCGGATGGTTCTGAAGCCCATAAAGTATATAGAGCTACAGGCCAGATCGATCGCCGCCGGTGATTACAGCAAGATCGAGTCGCCCATACGCCGGGATGAGTTCGGGGTTGTCATCGAGGCGATCAACACCATGTCGGAGGAGCTGGAGCAGCGGGAGGAAGAACTGATCCAGTCCAAGAAGCTGGCCTCCATGGGCGTACTGGTGGCCGGCGTGGCGCATGAACTCAACAACCCGGTCAACAACATCTCCATGATCGCCCAGACATATGAAGAGATGTACGACAAGTTGACTCCCACCCAAAGGCTGGAGTTCATGAAGAAAGTGGACCAGGAGTCGGAGCGGATCAAACAGATAGTCGATAACCTTCTGGATTTCGCCAAACCCAGGGAGCCCAGGCTCAGCAAGGTGGACATCAATGAGCTGTTGAGAAAAGCGCTGCTGCTGGTGCAGAACAGCCTGAACGTGGCCAATATCAAAAGCCGCGTAGAGCTGGCCGAAGGATTACCGCAGCTGTTGCTGGATGAAAACCAGATGCAGCAGGTTCTGGTCAATCTTTTTATCAACGCCGCCCAGGCCATGCGGCCGGAGGGCCGGCTTACGGTAAGAACCAGCCTTGATTCGGAAAACGGCATGGTGGAGATAAGGATTACTGACACCGGCAAGGGCATACCTTCCGAATATATCCCCCATATCTTCGACCCGTTCTTCAGCACCAAGGAGGAGGGGGGTACCGGCTTGGGCCTGTCGGTAAGCTACAGTATTATCAAATCCCATGGCGGTAATATCAAGGTCGACAGCCGCATGGGGTTGGGTACTACATTCACGATTCAGCTACCTGTCAACGACGAGGAGAAAGGAAGGGTATGAGTCACAGGATAATGATCATAGATGATGAGAAAATCGTTGGAGACATGGCCAAGATATCACTGGAAGAAGAGGGTTACGAGGTGGAGACTTTCCTCAACGCCGCCCCGGCCCTGAAGAAACTGGAGGAAGAGCCCTTTGATGTGGTGGTAACCGACCTTAAGATGAAGAATATCGATGGTCTCGAGGTTCTAAGGAAAGTGAAGAAGCTGCATCCAAGCACCAAGGTCATCATGATAACCGCTTTCGCCAATCTGGATGTGGCCATCGAGGCCATCAAGGAGGATGTATTCGACTTCTTTCCCAAACCGGTCAGGATCAAGGAACTGAAGGAGTCGATCCGGAAAGCTTTGATCCCGGATGATCAAACTAAACCGTAATGACCATACTGAAGAAAATGCGGTCCCTGCTGGGGCGATACGGAAACCAGTTGCAAGACAGGCATGTCAATATCCGGTCCGTATTCCAGGGCTACAAGAAGATCCTCGATGATAACAACCACGCTCTGAAGATCATAAATGATATGAGCGAAAAAATGAGCGGGGGGTACCTGTTCGACATCGCCTATATCCGGGAGGCTTACAGTGAACTGGCTACGGCAATGCGTGATTGCCTGGCGGATTTCAACCGGCTCACAGAAGGTCAGTACCCGCAGCTTGAACCGGTTTTCAATAACATAGACTCCCACATCCGGGAGCTGCTCAACCCGCAGACAAAGACGGCCCGGCGGCGGCTGATATCCTTCGATAATATCCTTCCGGAATCGGCGAAAGAGGTGGGCGGCAAGAATTACCACCTCTCCCAGGTGAAGAACGCCCTGGGGCTGGCGGTTCCCGAGGGGTTTGTCCTCACCGTTCATGCTTACGATGACTTCATCAGGTATAACCATCTGGACGAAAGCATCACCGGGCTGGAAGATCATGAGTACGATCCCGGCATGCTCGCCGAGGTGCGCAACCGCATAATGGAGGGCGGTTTCGGATCTTCTCTGAAGAGTGAAGTGGGGGAGGCGCTGGGGAGGCTGCGGGAGGAATGTGAGGGCGCTTGCCACCTGGCGGTGCGCAGCAGCGGCGAAGAGGAAGACGAAGTCTTCTCTTTCGCCGGCCAGTTCGAGACCGTGCTGAACGTATTCCCTGATGTGGATTCCGTCCTGGACGCTTACCGCCGGGTCATCGCCAGCCTGTTTTCCGAAGAGGCGATCGCTTATCAGTTGAACCTCAACTACAGTCCCGCCGGCATGAGGATGGCTGTGGGAGTCATAGTCATGGTGGACGCCGTCGCCAGTGGTGTGGTCTATACAGTCAACCCCATGGATAAAAACCAGCAGTCGATGCTGATCAACTCCGCCTGGGGGCTGGGAACCTCCGTAGTGGACAATCTTACCGAAGCGGATACATTCATAATTAGAAAGAAGCCTCCTTTCGAGACGGAAGAGGTCAGGTTGGGAAAGAAGGACACCATGATGGTCATGGCTGCGGCGGGTGGGCTGGAGAAGCGTGAGGTGCCCGCCGACCGGCAGCGCCTGCCCTCGCTCAACGCGGAACAGCTGGCCGAACTGTCACGGCAGGCGCTGAAGATCGAGAACTTTTACCATAAACCCCAGGATATCGAATGGGCGTTGGACCGGAGCGGGCGGGTGGTCATTCTGCAATCACGGCACCTCAGGATACAGGAACCCGCCGGCGAGGACACCACGGAGACAGTAGATGCACAACCCCCCGGAGAACACCCCGTGCTTATGCTCGACCAGGGCATAGTGGTTTATCCGGGAGCTGTGGGCGGCAGGGCGTTCATAGTCGACGAATCGGCGGCCCTTGCCGATTTTCCCTGGGGGGCCATACTGGTCGCGCGCAACGATTCGCCCCAGTTCGTCCGCGTTATGCCCTATGCCACGGCCATCATCACCGATTCGGGTAACGCCACCAGCCATATGGCTTCAGTCAGCCGTGAATTCAGGGTCCCCACCGTGGTCAATACCGGCAACGCCACCGACGTGATAAAGCATGGCGAGGATATCACGCTGAAGGCCGACGAGGACGGCGGCATGGTCGTGTACCAGGGGATGGACAAGGAGATCATCGGCCGGCATCATGACAGTTTTATAAAACTGGAAGAGCTGTTCGAGTTCCGCCGGAAAAAGTACATCATGAAGTTCATCACGCCCCTGAACCTGGTAAACCCCTTTACCGATGAGTTCGTGCCGGAGCGTTGCCGCACCATCCACGATATTCTCAGGTTCATACACGAAAAATCGATGCAGAAGCTGATCGACTCCTCGCGGTTCGCCGGCCGGCAGGCTTCGCTCAAGCGGCTGGATATCCCCCTGCTGGAAGACATCCATGTCATTGACATCGGCGGCGGGTTGAAACCTGGTACGGACAAGATGGTCTCCATGGGGCAGGTGAAATCAGCGCCGCTGCGTGCCGTTATCGCAGGGATGGCCTACCCGGGTGCGTGGCGTCAGAACGTGGGCAATGTCAGCCTGTCGGACCTGATGACCGCCAGCATGCGTACCGGAGACATCATGGGGAGCGTCCAAGTAAACCTTGCCGTCATATCACGGCGCTACCTGAACCTGGCCGTTCGCTTCGGCTACCATTTCACAATTGTCGATGCGTTTGTCGATACCAACCCCCTCAATAATCACATCTATTTCCGCTTCCTGGGCGGGGCTGCGGCCGTCACCAAACGGGTGCGGCGGGTCCATATGCTGGAAATCATACTGCGGCATTTCGGTTTTGTAACCGAGATAAACGGGGACCTGATCACGGGCGTAGTCACCAACGTAAGCGAGGCGGAAGCCCTGCGCATCCTGGACCAGGTCGGCAGACTCATGGCATATACCCGTCAGCTGGATGCGCCTCTCACCAGCGAAGCGGTCGCTGATGAATATGCGCGGCGATTCATCAACGGCGATTACACCATGTAGCGGTAATGCCCGCCGTTCGACCGGCGGAGCTGTTCATATAACTGGGGATAACAGCGCAGGGAACACGGAAGTCCAGAAGTGGAAGCCGAACGGAAATGACCGGCGCTGACAAGTTCCCGGATGGGATATGATACGGGTGACGAGGGCGCCAGCGGGGCACGATCGAGGCGGTTTAAGGATAATGATATTGTAAATCGGAGACATGATGACCAGCTGGGAAGAAAAATTCATCCGTTTCGCCTCTGAGCGCTGGGTTTTCCAGGGCAGCGACCCTCATGATTTCACCCCCAGGGTACTGTTGCTGGCCCTGGGAGAGGATTTCCTCAGTCCCCTGCTGGGGAGTCATAAGCATTTCGGCGCCCTGTATACGGGCTATATCGGCGGACGGCTGGTGGGCTATATGCGCGTGCCGCCGGGGACGGTCATCCTGGAAGGCGTCATGCGCAGCCTGATGTTCACCCGCGTCGATACGGTCATCGGCCTGGGCACCTGCGGCGCCTTGCAGGAGGATATCGATTGCGGGGACATCATCGTGGCCGAGTCCTCCCGGGCGGGCGACTGCCTGTCGCTCCATTACGGCTATGAGTACGGTGATGCCGTCCCGGCGGACGCCGGGCTCACCGCCGCCCTTACCGGTTTCCTCGACCGGCGGGGGCTGCCGGTCAGGCAGGGACCTATCGTTACCACCGGCGCCGTCTTCCGGGAGACGGAGGAGCTTATATCATCCTGGAACCGGGACGGCTTGCTGGCGGTGGAGCTGGAAGCGTCCAGCCAGTTCGCCCTGGCCGACTATATGGGCTTGAAGACCGCCATGGCGCTGCTGGTGACCGACAGCCCGGTGAGGAACGAGACCTCCGATGTGATGCGCGGCAGGGAAAGGGATAAATTCGTCAACGGTCTGTGTGCTTTTATCGGTTCCCCCTTCCTGGCCTGAGCCGGCATGGCTGGAAAAAAGGCCGCGAAGCGGCTGCGTAGCGATAGTCAGGGGCGTATGCTACCCTAATCCTAAGGAGCGATCGTTTGGCAAGTAGCGATAAAAAAGTGACAGTGGCCATCATGACGCGCAACGAACAAGCCACTATCGAAGAAGCGGTAACCGGTGTGATGCCGCACGCTGATGAGACTCTCGTAGTGGATGGCCACTCCCAGGACCGCACGCGGCAGATAGCGGAATCGCTGGGCGCCACCGTAGTCCTGGACGGCGGCCATGGCAAGGGCGATGGCATCCGGAAGGCTATCGAGGTTGCCCAGGGGGACATCCTGGTCTTCATCGACGCCGACCTGTCCCACGACCCGGATGATATTCCGGCGCTGGTAGCCCCCATAGCCGAGGGGAGGTCCGATCTGGTGATCGGCTCACGCTGGAAGGGTGGCAGCGACGAGCTTTTTGGTGATGTGGGCAAGTTCATCCGCAGCACCGGCAGTTCCATCATCACCCTGTCGATCAATTACCGCTGGCATGTCAAGCTGACCGACAGCCAGAACGGTTTCCGGGCCATATCCACAGAGGCGGCGCGGGCCATCATGATGACGGAAGATATTTTCACCATCGAGCAGGAAATGATAATGAAGTGCCTGAGGCAGGGCTTCCGTATCTCGGAGGTTCCCGCCCATGAATATCGGCGCCGTGCAGGTGAATCCCAGATCGTGGTGTGGAAAGTCGCCTACAGGTATGTCTGGTGCCTGATCAAGAACCTTATCAAGTAACATAGTCCGGATATCGCCGTCCCTTGTGATGAAAGTAGTCCTGGTTGCTCCCAACTCAAGCGCCCACACCGTAACCCCACCCCTGGGGCTGGGTTATCTGGCGGCCTGCGTCCAGCAAAGAGGCCATGAGGTAGCGCTGCTGGATCTTGCCAGGCGGCGGATGGGTGCCGAGGGCGGAGTCAGGGAGCTTGCCCTGCTGGAGCCCGACCTGATCGGCATAAGTATCCTCAGCACCGCGTACCTTCCCGCCCGGGAGCTGATTACCGCCATCAAGCAGAAGATGCCGTCCGTACCGCTGGTGATCGGCGGCCCTCACGTCACGGCGGTTCCCGACGACGCCCTGAAGAACCTGGGAGTGCCGCTGGGGATCATCGGCGAGGCGGAGCTGGTGTTTCCCCAAGTGGTCGATGCGCTGGCGGCCGGCCGCAGCCCCGACGGTGAGCTGTCGAGCCTTTGCCGGCTGGTTGGTGATGAGGTCAGCTGCAGCCGGCGTTCGCCGTTCATTGACGACCTGGATTCCCTGCCTTTCCCGGCATGGGAACTGATGGATCCCCGCACATACCCCGACCTGCCGCACCAGCTGCTTTCCCGGAAGTTTCCCGTGGGCTCGGTCATGACCAGCCGCGGTTGCCCCTTTGACTGTACTTTCTGCGCTTCGACCACCCTTTGGGGCAAGAAATGGCGGACGCGGTCGCCGGAGAATGTGGTGGATGAGATCGAGATGCTGGTAAAGGATTACCAGGTGCAGGAGATCCACTTCGAGGATGATAATTTTACCCTGAAGCGCAGTCATGCGGCCGCCATCTGTGAAGAGATACTGCGGCGCGGCCTGGATATCGTCTGGAGCACGCCCAACGGCGTGCGCATCGATTCGCTGGACGATGACCTGCTGGACCTGATGCGGCGCTCCGGTTGTTACGCCCTGGGGTTCGGCATTGAATCCGGCAGCCAGGAGGTGTTGGACATCAACCATAAGAGGCTGAACCTGGAAAAAGTGGCCGGAAAAGTGGAGATGGTCAAAAGCCACGGCATCGAGACCAACGGCTTCTTTATCATCGGCCTGCCGGGGGAGACGGTGGATACCATCAAGGAGACCATATCCTTTGCCCTCAAGGTTCCTTTTGACCGGGCCAATTTCGGCCTGCTGGCCCCCTTGCCCGGGTCCGCCATCTTCCAGGAGCAGGTACTGGACCGCTCCAGGAATGGAGCCATAGATTACAAGACCTTCAACTATTTCACGCCCTTCCCGATGGGAGATCTTGACGCCAGGCAGTTGAATCGCTGGCAGCGCCGGTCGGTGCTGAGATTTTACGGCCGCCCCCATCAGATGTGGCATCTGCTCCGTAATACGCGCCCCGGCCAGGTAAAAGAGATACTGAAGGCCCTGATCTCCTACAGCAATTGAGAGGTTGACCGGGATGATGATCATCACATGAGAGTGCTATTCCTGAACCCGCCTCCGGAGCAGGGGGTGAACGTCATCAGGGAGGGGCGTTGCATGCAGAGGACCGATGCCTGGACGACGGTATGGTCGCCGGTGTCCCTGGCGACCATCGCCGCCGTGCTGAGGGATGAGGGTTTTGAAGTCAGGCTGCGCGACGGCAGCGTCGAGGATATCAGCGGCGAGGATATCAGCCGGGAGATCAAGGCCTGGCAACCGTCGCTGGTGGTGATAAACACGGCCACCACGTCCATCGATCAGGATATCACCGTGGCGGCACTGGTAAAAGCCGCCGCCCCCGCCTGCCGGACGCTGGTCATGGGTATACATCCCAGCACCCTGCCGGATGAATGTTTCGCCGTTAACGACCAGCTGGACATCATCGTTCGCGGCGAACCGGAATACTCCATACGGGACGCGGCCGCGGCCATAAGCGGGGGCAGGTCTCTGGAAGGTATCCCGGGGCTCTCCTACCGGCGGGACGGTGTGGTCCACCATAACGAGAAGCGGCCGTTCATCGAGGACCTGGATGAGCTGCCGTTCCCGGCCTGGGACCTGGTGGACACCGGCCTCTACCGCCTGCCTTTCACCGGCAAGCGATACCTGCTGGTCGCCAGCGCCCGCGGCTGTCCCTACGCCTGCACTTTCTGCGCCAGCAAGGCCTATTACGGGGCGAGGGTACGGAAACGGTCTCCCGCCAGGATCGTGGACGAGATATCCTGGATCAAAGACAGCTTCGGCATTCGGGATTTTCTGTTCTGGGCGGAGTCCTTTACCAATGACCAGGATTACGCCATAGCCACCGCCCGGGAGATGATCGATCGCAACCTGGATGTCAGCTGGGTGTGTAACAGCCGGGTGGATACGGTATCCCCCGAGTTCTTAAGGACCATCAGGGAGGCCGGATGCTGGATGATCGGATTCGGCATCGAGAGCGGCAGCCAGGAGGTACTGGACGCGGTAAAAAAGAAAACCACTATCACCGATGTGGTCACTGCCGTGAGGATGGCCCATGAGGTGGGGCTGGAAGTAACCGGTCACTGTATCCTGGGTCTGCCGGGCGAAACAGAGGAATCGCTGCAAATGACGATAGATCTCGCCAGGTTCCTCAGGCTCGACTATGCGCAGTTCTATTGCGCCGTCGCCTTCCCCGGCTCCGAGCTATACGAACAAAGCATCGAGAACGGATGGCTTGATGAGACCGACTGGAAATACTTCGAGCAGAACACATCGATCATCTCTACGCCCTCACTGAGCACTGAACAGGTCATGGCCGCCAGGGACCGGGCTTATCTGAGCTTCTATCGCCAGCCGTATATGGTAATGAAAACGCTGGGAAAGATAAAGTCCGCCGGGGACATCGGCGCCCTGGTGCGCATGGCAAAGGATTTCCTTCATTGGGCCTGAGGTCCGCACGCCTGTTTTTCAACCTCAACCGGTGGTTACCAGGACGATACCCGCCAGGATCAGGGCTATGCCCATCAGCTTCCCGGCGGCCATCGGTTCCTTCAGGTAAAGCCAGGCGATGCCGGTGATCATGGTGAAATTAAGACCGATCTGCAGAGGGTAGGCAAGTGAGAGGTCGGCAACCCTCAATTCTGTAATCCACAACACCTGAGAGACGGCATAGGCGGCGACACCGGCGATAATCACCGGCTTCAGCAGCGTGTGGTGAAGGGTGCCGATGGTGATGGGTGCCTCACCCAGCCCGCGGGTCGCCCCCAGCTTCAGCAGCGTATTGCCCAGAGCTGCGAAAAGCGAGACGGAGAACACCAGCGGGATCCAGGCAGCATCCATGTCAATCCTGTTTTCCCCGGTCCTGCCGCCGGGGTGAGGCGGAGGCGAGATCCTGGGAACAGATGTGAACAACGATGATACCCGCCAGGACCATCACGGTGCCGGACAGCCGCCTGACGCTGTACCTCTCGTCGAGGTAGATGGTGGCGGCCAGCGAAATATTAAGGAAGGTCATGCCCACGAATATCGGATAGGCGTGGCTGATGTGATGTTTGCTCAGAACGTAGATCCACAGGGCCATGGCGGCGAGTCCAAGCGCCGCGCCCAGCCAGACCCAGGGAATCTGGATAAGGACAAGCGGGTCGGTCAAGGCGCCGCCGGCCCGGGAAGCGCCGATCTTCAGCACCACATCGGCCGTACTCGCCAGTAAAGTGATGCCGATAATCATGAAGATCATGACTGAAAACCAGGGGCGAATGTGCCGGTGTATTCCTCCATGCCTTGCTATACTACCATACACAGCATATTTACTTACCCAGACGGTGTGATTTGAAAGTACTTCTTATCAATCCCCCTTACCGGTCCCAGATCATTCGGCGTTATGTCTGCTCTTATAATGCGCCGAACTTTCTGTTCCCTCCCATGGAACTGATGTATCTGTCGGCGCAGGCCAAGGCGGAGGGCGGTTGCCAGGTGCGTCTGATGGACTGCATCGCCGAGGACATATCACCGGAAGAGGCACTGAAGCAGGCCGGAAGATACGATCCCGATATGGTCGTCGCCATCATGGCCATCGAGTTCTTCGATAATGATGTGGAATTCATGGCAAGGCTGAAAAGAGAGTTACCGGGAGCGCTGGTAGGCACCTTCGGCCACCTTCCCAGCAGTTTCAGCCAAGAATGTCTGCAGGCGACGGGTACTGATTTCGTGCTGGTCGGTGAGCCGGACAGCTCCTTCCGCATGGCTCTCCGGCGGCTGATGAACGATCAGCCGCCGGAAGGTGAGGGCGTGGCCGTCATGAAAGAGGACGGGCGGTTCATTCCCGCCGATTATCAGCGGATCGAATCTCTGGACGAACTACCGTTCGCGGACCAGGCCGCCATCGACCACTCCCGCTATGGTGAGCCGTTTTTCGGCCACCCCTACACTACCTTCCAGTCTTCGAGAGGGTGCCCGTTCCCATGCGTGTACTGCGTCAGGACCTACGGCCGCAAGTTCGTCAAGGCTTCCGCGGAACATGTGGTCAGCGAGGTGAAGTCGGCGGTGGAGGGCTCCGGCATCAGGTACTTCCGCTTCATGGATGACACCTTTACCGCCTCCCGGAAGAGAACGCTGGAGATATGCGCCGGACTCCGGGACATCTCCAGCGGGATAACCTGGAGCTGTCTCACCCGTCCCAATACCATAGACGGGGAGGTCGCCGCGGCGCTCCGGGACGCGGGTTGCCGGCGCATCTATGTGGGCATCGAGAGCGGCTCGCAGAAAGTGATCGATTACCTTAACCGTGGCTATCGGCTGGATGTGGTGATGGATAACCTCCGGGAAGTGCGGCAGAGTGGCCTGGAGATGGTCGGCTGGTTCATCGTGGGATCCCCGGTGGAGGAACGGGCGGATTTCGAGCAGAGTATCGCCCTGGCGAAGAGGCTGAAACTGGAGTTCATCGCCGTCTCCACACTGGTTCCCTACCCCAACACGGAGCTGTTCGCGCGGGAGAAGGACAACATCGTGTTTTCCTTGCTGCCCTATACCTGCGAATTCAGGAACCAGGCCGGCACCGGCCGGGAGGCGGAGTTCTACCGCCGCTATTATTTGAACCCGGCCTACATCGCCAGGAAGATAGGGAGCCTGACCCGTCACCCCGGTGAGAGTATCAGGGCCTCCAGGGAGTTCCTGCGTTACGCGGTGGCTTCCCGCCGCGATAATCACCGGAAGGACCTCCTGTGAACGCCGTCGAGCCGGATCGTCCCCGGGCTGAAGAAAGCGACGGGCCGCGGGTAAGTGTGCTTATTCCCTGCTACAACGAAGCAACGATAATCAGGAGAAGTTATGAAAAGGTCAAGGAGGCCTGCCGGGCGCAGCCGGTGACCTATGAGATAATTTTTGGTAATGACGGCAGCACCGACGGCACCCTGGAATCCTTAAGGTTATTGGCCGGGGAGGACCCGGCGGTGAAGGTCGTCAGCCACTATCCCAACCGGGGGGCGGGTTTCACGTATCGGCAGTTGTACAGGGTCGCCGCGGGAGAGATAATCTTTCAGATGGACGCCGACATGGCGATGCCGCCGGAGAGGACTCTGCCGGAACTGCTAGAATCACTGGAGGGAGCCGACATGACCGTGGGGTCGAGGTATGCCGGTATCCGGGCCGACTATCCGTTGAAGCGCCGGATATTCAGTCGCGGCTATACTCTGCTGACGCGCCTGCTGTTTCGCCTCGATATCACCGATACCCAGACAGGATTTATGGCTTTTCACCGGAAGATCCTGGCGGATGTCGATCTGCGGTCCGACGGCTTCGAGCTGCTGACGGAGCTTGTCGCCCAGGCAAACGCCTGTGGATACAGAGTCGTGGAGGTGGGATTGCCCTGGCATCACGATACTACCAGCGGTGAGACCGATGTCTGGAAAGAGAGCGTGAAGATGCTGGTGGGGACGATCAGGGTCAAGCGTCGTTTCAACCGGTTCCTGAAGGGGCGGCGGCCGTGAACGGCAGCCGCAAGGGCAATGACCGGAAATACTGACATGATTAGCGTAGGAAAGAACCACATCGGGGCG